>NZ_JBRREA010000066.1:0-21441 GCF_056759975.1 Stenotrophomonas sp. STEN031 | reverse complement strand
CCGCAAGAGCAACCGCAAGAGCAACCGCAAGAGCAACCGCAAGAGCAACCGCAAGAGCACAACGGAATTGAATACCTTCGGACAACTCCTCCGCGTTACCACCTTCGGTGAATCCCACGGGCCGGCGATCGGCTGCGTGATCGATGGGTGTCCTCCCGGTCTGGAGATCACGCCCGAGGAATTCGCCCACGATCTGCAGCGCCGGGCCACCGGCAAGAGCCGCCATACCTCGGCACGCCGTGAGGCCGACGAGGTCGAGATCCTGTCCGGCGTCTATGAAGGCCGCACCACCGGTACGCCGATCGCCCTGCTGATCCGCAACACCGACCAGCGCAGCAAGGACTACAGCAACATCGCCCAGCAGTTCCGCCCGGGCCATGCCGACTACAGCTACTGGCAGAAGTACGGCATCCGTGACCCGCGTGGCGGTGGCCGCTCCTCGGCGCGAGAAACCACCATGCGCGTGGCCGCTGGCGTCATCGCCAAGAAGTGGCTGCTGCAGCGTCATGGCGTCAGCGTGCGCGGCTATCTGTCGCAGCTGGGCGAGATCACCCCGGCCGGTTTTGACTGGAGTGCGGTCGAAGACAATCCCTTCTTCTGGCCCGACGCCAACCAGGTGCCGGCGCTGGAGGCCTATATGGATGCGCTGCGCAAGTCCGGTGATTCGGTCGGTGCGCGCGTCACCTTGGTTGCCGACGGCGTGCCGCCGGGCTGGGGCGAGCCGATCTACGGCAAGCTCGATGGCGATATCGCTGCGGCACTGATGAGCATCAATGCGGTCAAGGGTGTGGAGATTGGCGACGGCTTTGCCAGCGCCGCGCAGAAGGGCACCGAACACCGTGACCTGATCACCCCGCAGGGTTTCCAGTCCAACCATGCCGGCGGCATCCTCGGCGGTATTTCCACCGGCCAGCAGATTATCGCGGCCATGGTGCTCAAGCCGACCTCCAGCCTGCGCCTGCCCGGCGCCACGGTGGATACGGCTGGTAATGCGGTGGAGGTCATCACCACCGGTCGCCACGATCCCTGTGTCGGCATCCGTGCCACCCCCATCGCCGAGGCGATGCTGGCACTGGTGTTGATGGACCAGGCCATGCGCCATCGTGCCCAGTGCGGCGATGTCGGTGACATGAGCCCGCGTATTCCCGGTCAGCTCGATGGCTGATCGGCGGCCCCGCGTCTGGGTATCGCAGCCCCTGTTCGACGATACCGTCGCGCAGCTGGCGGCGTACTGCGACGTGGTTGCCACCGCGCAGGTGAGCGCCCACAGCGGCGCTGAAATCGCGGCCTGCTTGGCCGAGGTCGACGGCGCCCTGGTCACCCTCAACGACCGCATCGGTGCGGCGGAAGTCGCCAACGCGCCAGCGTTGAAGATGATCGCCAATGTCGGCGTTGGCTATAACAACCTGGATGTTGCCGCGCTGAGCGCGGCCGGCATCGTTGCCAGCAATACCCCCGACGTCCTCACCGAAACCACCGCCGATCTTGGTTTTTCGCTGCTGATGGCAGCGGCGCGCCGCATCGTCGAGTCCGACCGCTGGCTGCGCGAGGGCCAGTGGGGGCAGTGGTCGTTCACCACCATGCTCGGTGCCGACCTGCACGGCAGCACGCTGGGCATCCTGGGCATGGGCCGGATCGGCCAGGCCATTGCCCGCCGTGGTCACCACGGCTTCGGCATGAAGGTGCTGTACCACAACCGTTCGCAGCTGCCGGCCGAACAGGAGCAGGCGGTCGGTGCCCGCTACGTCGATTTCGATACGCTGCTTGCCAGCGTCGATCACCTGGTGCTGGTGTTGCCGTATACCGCGCAGAACCATCACCTCATCAATGCCGCCGCACTGGCCAGGATGAAGTCCAGCGCGACGCTGGTGAACATCGCCCGTGGCGGTATCGTCGATGAGCTGGCGCTGGCCGAGGCGCTGGCCAGTGGCCGGCTGGCGTCGGCGGCACTGGACGTATACGAGAACGAGCCCAATGTGCGCCCGGAGCTGTTGGCGCTGCGCAATATCGTGCTGACCCCGCATATCGGCAGCGCCTCGCTGGCAACGCGCCGGGCGATGGTGCAGTTGGCGGTCGACAACCTGCTGGCCGGCCTGGGCATCGGTGCCGATGCCGGGCAGCCGGCCAATGCCCTCAATGCCGAACTGCTGACCAATGGCACCGCGCGCCTGTGCGTGGCCGGCAAAAAAATCGACGACAAAAAACGATAGGGAGCCTCCGTGGCTGTGCGCTGGAGGTTCCCCGAACCTGGCTCGATGTGTGTCTACCCCCTCCTATCTTTCGAGTATCCCCATGAGCAATGAAGCCCGTCGTTTCCACGTAGCCGTTGTTGGCGCCACCGGCGCTGTCGGCCAGACCATGCTGTCGATCCTGGCCGAGCGCAATTTCCCGATCAGCAAGCTGACCCTGCTTGCCTCCGAGCGTTCGGCCGGCCAGCAGGTCGACTTTGAAGGCGACAAGATCACCATCCAGGACCTGGCCACGTTTGATCCGGCAGGCGTGGAGATTGCGCTGTTCTCCGCCGGCGGCGGCATTTCCAAGGAGTTCGCGCCGAAGTTCGCCGCCGCCGGTGCGGTGGTGATCGACAACTCCTCCACCTTCCGTTACGACGATGATGTGCCGCTGGTGGTGTCCGAGGTCAACCCGGAGGCAGCCAGGAACCGTCCGCGCGGCATCATCGCCAACCCGAACTGCTCGACCATGCAGCTGATGCCGGTGCTGGCCCCGATCCACCGCGAGTACGGCATCGAGCGCATCAACATCGCCACCTACCAGTCGGTGTCCGGCGCAGGCCAGACCGGCATGGAAGAGCTGGGCAAGCAGACCGCGCAGCTGCTGGGCTTCCAGGAGATCGAGCCGAAGAAGTTCCCGATGCAGATCGCCTTCAACCTGATCCCGCATATCGATGAGTTCCTGGACAACGGCTTCACCAAGGAAGAAATGAAGCTGGTCTGGGAGACCCGCAAGATCCTCGGCGACGACAGCATCCTGGTGAACCCCACCGCGGTGCGCGTGCCGGTGTTCTACGGCCACTCCGAGGCCGTCAACATCGAGACGAAGAAGAAGATCAGCACCGAGCAAGCGCGCGAGCTGCTGGCGGCCGCGCCTGGCGTGAAGGTGGTGGACGAGCGCAAGGCCGGCGGCTATCCGACCCCGGTGACCCACGCCTCGGGCACCGATCCGGTCTATGTCGGCCGCATCCGCGAGGATATCTCGCACCCGCGCGGGCTGAACATGTGGGTAGTGGCCGACAACATCCGCAAGGGTGCCGCGTTGAACGCGGTGCAGGTCGCCGAACTGGTCGCCAACGGCGGCTGAAGCACGCAACGACGCCGGCTTGATGCCGGCGTCGTCGCATCTGGGTGGTACAGCGGTATTCGAAAGCCGGGTCAGCCGTTATATTGGCCGCCATGAAACTATGGGGCAGGGGCGCGATGCGCCCATTACAAGGTGTGCTGGTGCTCGGCCTGGCGCTGTTCAGTAGCGCTGCGATGGCATTGGGGCTGGGCAATATCCGGGTCCTGTCCAAGCCGGGCCAGCCCTTGCTGGCGGAAATTCCGGTCATCACCAGTGATCCGGGCGAGCTGGACAATGCCAAGGCCGGGCTGGCCTCTGCGGCAACCTTCGAGCGCGTGGGTCTGGCCGCGCCGACCGGCCTGGTAGGGGAATTGCAATTCCAGTTTGCGCAGGACCGCGATGGCCGCGCGGTGATCCGTGTCACCAGTGCCGCGCCGGTCGAAGTGGCGGCAGTGGGCTTCCTGATCGAGGTTGATTGGGGGCAAGGCCGCCTGGTGCGCGAGTACTCCGCGCTGGTGGCGGCACCCGAGGCTGCAACCGCGGTGGCCGAACCGGTGATCGAAGCGCCGGCAGCGGCACAGTCCAACCTGATCGTACGCGAACCAGAGCCGCTGCCCATGCTGCCTGCGCCGGCGCCAGCCACGCCTGCGCCGACCCCGGCGGTTGTCGCTGCACCACCAGCGCGCCCCGTACCGGCCGCGATCACGACCAGCGAAGGCCAGCTGGCCCCGGTGCAGCACGGTCAGACCCTGTCGCAGATCGCCCGCGAGTTGTCGCGCGAGAGCGGCGTCTCCTTGAACCAGACCATGGTCGCGCTGATGCGCGCCAATCCGGAAGCCTTCATTCGCAGCAACATCAACCTGCTCAAGCAGGGTGCGGTGTTGCGTACCCCGGCACAGGAAGAGCTGGCGCGGGTGGATGCTTCCGAGGCGCGTGCCATCGTTCGTGACCAGGCGGCGCAGTGGCGGCAGGCGCGGGCGCCGATTCCGCAGCCGGCAGTCGCCGATGCGGCGGAGGCACCGGCCAAGGCTGCTGTAACCGCCGCGTCGGGTGCGCTGCCCACGGGTGCGCGCCTGGAAATCGCCCCGGCGGTGGCCGGTGCGCAACAGACAGCAGGAATGACGACCGGTCTTGATGCCGGTGGTGAGGGTGACATGTTGGCTAACGAACAGCTGCAGCAAGCCAAGGAAGAGCTGGCAACGCGTGACGCGGAACTGCAGGAACTGCGTGATCGCGTCGGCGAGCTGGAGAAACTGCAGAAGCAGCAGCAGACCTTGATTGCGATGAAGGATTCGGACCTGGCGGCTGCGCAGCAGAAGCTGGGTGAGGCGGCCAAGCGCGACGGCGCAGGTTCGTTCGGCTGGGCTTGGCTCGGACTGGTGCTGTTGTTGCTCGGTGCGCTTGGCTGGGCACTGGGACGGCGCCGCAAGCCGCTGCCGGTAGCGCCGCCGCGTGATGACGTCGCCGGTGACCGCCTGGCTGCTGCACTACCGGTGATGGGCGCCGCCGCAGCCGTGCCGGCACCGCTGGATCCGCAGGCCTCTGATGCTGTATTCGATGCGATGGAGGACACGGATGTGCAGACGCCGCCGGCCGCGCAGCCAGCTTCGCCGGAGGCTTATGAAGAGCCCATGCCGGCGTGGCTGAAATCCAGTCCCACCGCTCGCGTGGAACCGGTGTTGCCGAGCGCAGCGCCGCAGGTCCCGCACAAGCCGGTGCTGCTGTTTGAAGCCTCGCGTCAGTTCGATGTCGTCGCCGAGCCGGTGCCCGCGCAGCCTGAGCCCGCAGCCGCCGATGAAGCCAGTTGGCTGGCAGGCGACGTGGCAGCGATCGCGCCGTTGAATCCGGCACCTGCCGGTCGTGAGCGCCTGGAACTTGCCATCGCCTATCTGGATCTGGGGGATGCCGAAACCGCCCGGACGCTGCTCACGGAAGTGGCGACCAGTACTGACCCGCAGGCGCGCAACGAAGCGCTGGAACTGCTGGCCCGCATGGTTTGACGGAGACTCCAGATGAAGCGCGAACGCCGGATTGACTATGTGGAATTTGCGTCGCGCGACCCGGCGGCCAGCCGCGGCTTTTTCGAGCAGGTGTTTGGCTGGAAGTTCGAGGACTACGGGCCCGATTACACCGCCTTTGATGATGGCGAGCTGCAGGGTGGCTTCTTCCGCGGCACGCCGTTGACCGCCAGCGCGGGCGCTCCATTGGTGGTGCTGTACGCTGCCCAGCTCGGCCCGATGCTGGCGGCGGTGACTGCGCAGGGGGGCGACGTGGTCAAGCCCATCTTCTCGTTCCCGGGCGGTCGCCGGTTTCAGTTCACCGAGCCGGGCGGCAACGAGCTTGCGGTGTGGTCCGAGCGCGACAGCGACTGAGTCGCGCCTGGATCGCGCGGCTCCAACAGGATTATCAGAGGTTCAATGATGCGCTATGCGCTGGGCGTGGAGTACGACGGCAGCGAGTTCAAGGGCTGGCAACAGCTCGGTGAGAGCGGCTGTGCAAGTGTGCAGGCTACCTTGCAGGAGGCCTTGTCCTCGGTCGCCAATGCACCGATCAGTGTGGTCTGCGCCGGGCGTACCGACGCTGGCGTGCACGGTGAATGCCAGGTGGTGCATTTCGACAGCGACGTCGAGCGCGCCCCGCGCGGCTGGGTGCTGGGTACCACCACCCGACTGCCACCGTCGGTGTGCGTGCGCTGGTGTGTGCCGGTGGTGGATGATTTCCATGCGCGCTTCTCGGCCAAGGCGCGGCGTTACCGCTATCGCATCCTCAACCGACAGGTGCGGCCGGCCCTGTACCGGCAGATCCTGAGCTGGGATCGACGCCCGCTGGACGCTGATGCCATGCATCGCGCGGCGCAGGCCCTGCTCGGCGAAAACGATTTTGGCGCGTTCCGCAGTGCCCAGTGCCAGGCCCTGCATGCACGTCGCGAATTGCAGTCGATAGCCGTGCACCGCCAGGGTGAAGTGGTGGAGGTCGAAATCCAGGCCAATGCCTTCCTGCACCACATGGTGCGCAACATCGTTGGCTCGCTGCTGATGGTAGGGTCGGGCGAAAAGCCGGAAAAATGGATCGGTGAGTTGCTGGCAGGGCGCGATCGCAACCTGGCCGGTCCAACCGCCCCGCCGCAAGGCCTGGTATTCGTCGGGCCGCTGTATCCTGAGCACTGGAAACTGCCGGACGAGGTGACCCTGTGAGCCGTACGCTGTTTCGCACCCGCATCAAATTCTGCGGCATGACCCGCGCTGGGGACATCCGCCTGGCCAGTGAACTGGGCGTGGACGCCATCGGTTTCATTTTCGCCAAGGGCAGCGCACGCCGGGTTGCACCCTCGGAGGCGCGCGCTATGCGCCAGGCAATTGCGCCGATGGTGGAAGTGGTCGCCCTGTTCCAGCACAACAACCGCGAGGAGATCCGCGAGGTGCTGCGTGCGGTGCGGCCGACCCTGCTGCAGTTCCATGGCGACGAAGACGATGCCTTCTGCCGCAGTTTCAACATGCCTTACCTGAAGGCGATCGCCATGGGGGGGCGCAGCGAGGTCACCGCGCGTGGCCTGCACCAGATGTACCCGCATGCAGCGGGTTTTCTGTTTGACAGCCATGTGGCGGGTGGCAGCGGTGGCACCGGGGTGGCATTCGACTGGTCGCAGATTCCGCCGGGTGTGCATCGGCCGTACCTGCTGGCCGGGGGCATACGCCCGGAAAACGTGCATGACGCCATTCTCGCCACCCAGCCCTGGGGTGTGGATGTGTCCAGCGGCATCGAGGTGTCGCCGGGGATCAAGGACGGCTACAGGATGCGGCAGTTCGTCGAGGAAGTGCGCCGTGCCGACCTGCATGTCGAGCAGGACTGAAGATCTCTGCTGAATACGCAGGCGTGTTCCACGCGGCAGTACCGCGATATGTCGCACTCTTTGGGACACGGCTGCGGGCCATGTTCGCGCTGATTCCCTTATGATGGCGATCTCGGCGACAAGCACGGATGCCTGCGGGGAGGGGCGGTAGCTGTTGCGGCTTCGATGCCGGGACAGGTCTCGCAAGGCAGCTGGGCGCCACAAGGAAAGTGTGCATGGTGGAGTTTCTGGAAGTAGCGCTGTCTTACCCGACGTTGCCGTACAGCGTCGTGTTGTCGTTTGCGGTCATCTACTGGCTGCTGGCAGCGACCGGCATCGTCGATGACGGCGGAATCGGCAGTGGTGACGGTGCCGACTTTCATTCCCATGGCGGCGAGCATGGCGCGACCGGCATTGCCGCGATGTTCGCGCGGCTCGGCCTCGGTGGTGCACCGACCATGCTGGTGGTGTTGCTGCTGGCCTTTTTCGGCTGGACCATCACCTATCTGGTTCAACTCTTCTTCCTGCAGTCATTGCCGGCGCCGTTGCGCTGGGGCATCGGCACGGTGGTGGCCATTGCTGCGCTGGTTCCCGGTGCGGTGGTATCGGCCTGGGTGCTGCGGCCAATACGCCGACTGCTGCTCAAGCTTCGCCCGGTTGCCCAGGAGTCCATCCTCGGCCGGCTTGCCCAGGTGACCTCACCGGAAGTCACCGCCACGCAGGGCTATGCCAGCATGGACGACGGCGGAGCCGGTCTGATCCTGCATGTGCGTGTACGCGATGGCGGCCGTTTGCCGCGAGGCCAACGTGTAAGGCTGGTGGAATACCTGCCCGACAAGAATCACTACCTGGTGGTCGCCGATACCGACCTGCCAGGCTTGGACGTTTTCCCTTCTGATGTATCAGGCGACAAGGAGATCCACTGATGAGTACTGCTGCGCTGGCCCCTTTCATTATCGGGGTTGCTGCCCTGCTGGTGTTTTTCCTTGGTTTGGCGGGCTTGTTCAAAGCCTTCTACAAGAAGGTTGACCAAGGCACCGCGCTGATCGTCAACGACATGAGCTCGCAGCCGAAGGTGCACTTCACCGGCGCCTTGATCATTCCGGTGCTGTACCGCGCCGAGCACATGAAGATCAGCCTGATCACCCTGCAGGTTGATCGTCGTGGCAAGGAAGGCCTGATCTGCCGCGACAACATGCGTGCCGACATCACCGTGGCGTTCTATCTGCGCGTCAACGAAACCCAGGCCGACGTGCTGCGCGTGGCCAAGGCCATCGGTGCAGATCGCGCCTCGGACAAGAACGCGGTGGATGACCTGTTCAACGCCAAGTTCTCCGAAGCCCTGAAGACCGTGGGCAAGAAGTTCGACTTCACCCAGCTGTTCGAGAAGCGCCAGGAATTCCGCGACGAGATCATCGCGGTGATCGGCAATGACTTGAACGGTTACGCGCTGGAAGACGTGGCCATCGACTACTTGGAGCAGACGCCCAAGTCGCTGCTCGACCCGAGCAACATCCTCGACGCCGAAGGCATCCGCAAGATCACTGAACTGACTGCTGCGCAGAGCGTGATCACCAACGAACTGGCACAGAACGAGCGCCTGGCGATCACCAAGAAGAATGTAGAGGCCAAGGAGGCCACGCTGGCCCTCGAACGCCAGCAGGCCGAGGCCGAAGCACGCCAGCGCCGCGAGGTGGAAACCATCCGTGCCCGCGAGGAAGCCGAGACCCTGAAGGTGCAGGAAGAGCAGCGCCAGCTGTCCGAGAATGCCCGCATTGAAGCGCAGCAGCTGATCGACATCCGCGACCAGAACCGCCTGCGCGAAGTGGAAGTGGCCGAGCAGAACCGCCAGCGCGCCGTCGCCATCGAAGTCGAGCGCGTCGCCCGTGCCCGCCAGTTGGAACAGGTCACCACCGATCGCGAAGTGCAGCTGCAGGGCGTGGAGCGTGACAAGGTGGTCGAGCAGGGCAAGATGGACGTGGCCAACATCACCCGTGAACGCATCTCCATCGACAAGACCGTGGCGCAGGAAGAAGAGCGCATCAAGGAAGTACGCCAGGTATCCGAGGCGGATCGCCTGAAGCAGGTCGCCATCCTCGAAGCCGAGGCGCAGGCGCAGGAAGCCATGCTCAAGCAGGTCAAGGAAGCCGAGGCCAGCGAAGCCGCGGCCAAGCACCGCGCGGTGGAGATCACCACGCTGGCACAGGCCGAGTTCGATGCCGCCGGCAAGCAGGCCGAAGCCAAGAAGGCACTGGCCGATGGCGTGCGCGCCGAGCGTGCCGCACCGGGCCTGGCCGATGCCCAGGTCAAGGAAGCCAGCGCGCTGGCCATCGAGAAGGTCGGTATTGCCGAAGCTCGCGTGGTCGATGCGATGGCCGATGCCAACCTGAAGCAGGGTACGGCCGAAGCCAAGGTGCTGGCCGAGCAACTGGCCGCGCGTGCGCAGGGCGAAGAGCAGATGGGCCGTGCCAAGGCAACGGCAACCGAAACGCTGGGCGTGGCCGAAGCCACGGTCATCGAGAAGAAGCTGTTCGCCGAAGCCGACGGTTTGACCCGCAAGTTCCAGGCCATCGATTCGCTGGGCGATACCGCGCGCGGCCACGAAGAGTTCCGCATGACCCTGGAGACCGGCCTGCGCCAGGCCTTGGCGGCGATCGATGCCGGCAAGGAAGTGACCAAGGAAAATGCCGAGGTCATCGCCAGCGCGCTGCGCAACGCCAAGATCGACATGGTCGGCGGCGACGGTGGCATGTTCGAGAACCTGGTCAAGGCGGTGTCGCTGGGCAAGTCGATTGAAGGCCTGACCGACAAGAGCCCGATCGTGCAGGACCTGATGCAGCGCTACCTGGGTGTGGACATGTCCGCGCGCGGCTTGCCGGCGCGCCGTATCGGCGATACGTCTGCAGCGAATTCGGACGCAGGCTGAGTGAAGCCATGCCCCGCGCGGTTGTACCGCGTGGGGCGTTGATGCGCCGCCTGGCTGAAGCTGGTGGCACACGAGGATGAGGGCGTCAGGGATTCCGTCCCGAGGGCGGAATCTGCCGATGTCAGAGCAGGGAACAATCGATGGCCGATACAAATCTGGACGCCGCCAACACGTCGGAAGGCGGCTCCATCGCCGACCAGGCGGTGGCGCAGGGCGGTGCCTATGAGGTGCTGCGCAAACGCCTGAGCGATCAGGGCGCACGTCTGCGGCAGGTGGTGGACGCGCTGAACCAGCGCCGGCTGCAGGAGTTCGGCGACAGCCGGATGGAAGTAATCGGACGTTTCCGCATCCGCAGCGAGAACAACTGCGTTGGCCGCGATGTGGTGCAGGTCGGCGATGACCTGCTGCTGTTCGGCTACAACGTCTTCATCGGCTTGAAGACCCAGACCCGCATCGAGGATGTGTTCGGGCTCTACCGTCTGGTCGATGGCGCCGAAGGCTACGACGTCACCCCGGTTGACCTGAAGAGCAGTTTCCTGGCGCAGGCCGGTTTCGTCCATGACTTCGGCGAGCTCTACGCGTACTACAAGAATGCGCGCCTGTTGCAGCTGATCGTGCGCGACGGCAAGTTGCTGGCCGCGTTCCAGATCGGCGAGCGCAGCACCGACGTGCGTGTATTCCGCTGGGCGATGGCGCCCAGTGGCGAGCTGACCTATATCGATGCACGTGGCGAGCGCGATATCGCACTGCCGCCGCCCTTCGATTTCGAGTGGGTGCGTGCTGGCCGTGACATGTTGATCACCGGCCGCTTTCCGCACCTGAACATCCTCGACACCATCTTCGTCGAGACCACCGGTGGTGACCTGACCATCAAGGTCGAGAACAATACCGAGACAGGGCAGGGCGTTTACAACGAGCCGGTCGAGGACAGCACCCAGTCGGTGGACGACGCGACCATTGATTTCGCCAAGGTCGGTTCGCTGATCCTGCTCAAGATCCAGCCCTACCGCGAAGATAGCTGGCGTGGCCTGATCTACAACACGCTGACCGGCAAGGTGGTGCGTAACGACGCCATTGTCCAGGCCTGCGTGCAGCTGCCCGATGACCATGGCGTCATCTTTCCCGGTGGCTATTACCTGCAAAGCGGCGAGCACAAGGCGTTCGACGCCTCGATGCAGGGCATGCGTTACAAGCGCTCGATCCGTTCGCCCAACGGCGAGGACATGCTGTACATCTTCTACGAGCGCGAAGCCGGCAAGTCGGCGCTGTTCGTCTACAACAGTATCCAGCGCATATTGCAGAATCCGGTGTTCGGCTTGGGCTACGCCTTCATGCGTGATGGTCGCATGGTCCTGTTCAATGCCGAGAATGACGAGCCTACCCGCGTCCATCCGATGCAGGTATGGCAGACCCCGTTCAGCAGTGATGAGTTTGCTGCGCACACGCCGACCGGTACCAGTTTCATGGCCCGCATCGGCAATGCCGAGCTGGTGCGTGGCATCTCGAATCTGCTCGATCTCGGTCGCGAGATCGACAGCCGCGAGGTGTCGTTGCCGCGCTACGAGCTGCTGACCCATAACGCGCGCCGTCTGTTCGACGCCCACCATTGGCTGGACGATGCCAACTGTGACGGTGCCGCGACGCTGCTGCGCGAGATCAGCGCCACCGGCGAATCGATGCTCGACGAGTATGAGAAGGTCGAGAGCATCCGCAAGCAGTCGGCGCAGGCGATGGCCGAGGTCACCACCGCGCACAAGACGCTGCTTGGGCGGTTGCAGCCGCAGAACTGGACGAAGATCGGCGAGTTCGTCGAATCGCTGGGCGAGATCGGCAAGCTGCGTGGCCGCCTGCTGACCGTGCGTGACTTCCGCTATGTGGATGTTGCTGCCATCGATGCGATGAACGTGTCGTTGCAGGAGGCACATGATCGGGTCGGCGTGGCCGCGGGTGAATTCCTTGGCAGTGACAAGGCGCTGCAGCCGTTCGCCGACCGCCTGCAGGAGCTGGACGCGGCCGCACAGGTGGCACAGACCGCCAAGCAGCTGTCCGAGCAGATCGCGCAGATGCAGGGGATGTCGGGCGATCTGGATATGTTGTCCGAGCTGATGGCCAGCCTGAAGGTGGACGATGCCGCGCAGCGCACGCGCGTTGTCGAAGCCATTTCTGCCATCTACGCCAAACTCAACCAGGCGCGCGCACGTGCGGACCAGCGCCGTCGTTCGCTGGGCTCGGCCGAAGCCGTGGCCCAGTTCGGGGCGCAGTTCTCATTGTTCAGCCAGGCCATCACCAGTGCGCTGGGACTGGCTACCGATCCCGAACGTGCCGATGAGCAGTTGTCGCGCCTGATGGTGCAGTTGGAGGAGCTGGAGAGCCAGTTCGGCGAGCACGAACAGTTCCTCGGTGACATCCTCAACAAGCGCGAGGAGCTGCTCGATACCTTCGAGTCGCACAAGCAGACGCTGCTGGATGCGCGCCAACGCAAGGCGCAGTCGGTACTGGACGCCGCCAACCGCATCCTTGATGGCCTGGCCAAACGCACCGAACGCTTCACCACCGTTGATGAGCTGAACGCTTTCTTCGCCGGTGACCCGCTGATCCTGAAGTTGCGTGAGCTGGCCGATCGCCTGCGCGACTACAAGGACAGCGTCAAGGCCGACGACGTGGAAGCGCGGCTCAAGGGTGTGCGCGATCAAGCGGTGCGGGCGCTGCGGGATCGCAGTGACCTGTTCGAAGGGGGTGGCAATGTCATCCGCCTGGGCCGGCACCGTTTCAGCGTCAACACCCAGCCGCTGGACCTGACCATCCTGCCACGCGGCGATGGTCTGGCCGTGCATCTGACCGGCACGGATTACTACGAATCCATCGTCGATCCAGAACTGGACGAACTGCGCGACTATTGGCCGGTGACGCTGGATTCGGAGTCACCCGTACTCTATCGCGGCGAGTATCTGGCGGGCCTGCTGCTGGATGCGGCCATCAACGGTCGCGATGGCCTCAGTGTCGAGTTGTTGCTGCGCGATGCCGCGCAAGCCGATGCATTGGCCAAGCGGGTACGTGATTTCGCTGCGCCGCGCTACCGCGAAGGCTACGAGAAAGGCATTCACGATCACGATGCCACGCTGATCCTGCAGGCGTCATTGCCGCTATACCAGGCGGCAGGTTCACTGGTGCACGCAGCGGGTCCACGCGCGCTTGCCTTGTTGTTCTGGGCGCGCGAGGGCAAGCGTGAAGAGGTCAGCCAGTGGGTGGAGCGTGCCGCCGGCGCGTTCGCCATCGCCAAGTTGTTCAGTGTGCGGGACGGACTTGAAGCCTTGCGTGCGGAGATCGCGCTCGCATTGCTGGCCTTCCAGGAAGAGCATGGCTTGCCGTTCGACAGCGGCGTGCCCACCTTGGCCGCCGAGTATCTGCTCGCCGAGCTCGGCAACGGCGAGCCGACCTTCTCCTTGAGCGGCTACGCACGGCAGCTGCTCAGTGGCCTGCGTGAGCAGCTGCAAGCTGCCGGTCAAGCCGATGCATTTGATCGCAGCCTGCAACGGTTGAACACGCGACTGGCCCTGCAATGGGCGCAGGCGCTGCAGTGGTTGCAGGCAATGTGTGGCCAGCCGAAGTTCGCCGCGATGGCCGGCTATGTGCCCGAAGCCGCTGCGATGCTGCTGGGCGAACGGGCCTTGCGCAGCCAGGTACGCGAGGTGACCTTGATTGCCGATGTTGCTGGCCTGCTCGGTGAGCATGCGCGCGTCACCCAAGGCCACCTGCAGTTGGCGGTGGATGATTTCCTGCAGCGCTGGCAGTCGCATCGCCGCCAGTTTCAGCCCGGTTTTGAGCGCTACCAGGCGCTGCGCCATCGCATCAGTGCGCGCGAACGCGATTCGTTGCGGCTGAGCGAGTTCCAGGCGCGGCCGCTGAGCTCCTTCGTTCGCAACAAGCTGATCAATGACGTCTACCTTCCCATCATCGGCGACAACCTCGCCAAGCAGATGGGTACGGTGGGTGAGAACAAACGCAGCGACCTGATGGGCCTGCTGATGATGATCAGTCCGCCCGGTTACGGCAAAACCACGCTGATGGAATACGTGGCCAACCGTCTGGGCTTGGTCTTCATGAAGATCAATGGTCCGGCGCTGGGTCACGAAGTGCGCTCGCTGGATCCGGAGCAGGCACCGGATGCCACCTCGCGGCAGGAGCTGCACAAGCTCAACCTGGCGCTGGAGATGGGCAACAACACCATGCTGTATGTCGACGACATCCAGCACACCCATCCGGAGTTCCTGCAGAAGTTCATCTCGCTGTGCGATGGCACCCGCCGCATCGAAGGCGTATGGAAAGGCCGCACCAAGACCTATGACCTGCGCGGCAAGAAGTTCTGCGTGGTGATGGCCGGTAACCCGTATACCGAGTCCGGCGAGGTGTTCAAGGTGCCGGACATGCTGGCCAACCGTGCCGACATCTACAACCTGGGCGATGTGCTGGGCGGCATGGAAGAGGCCTTCAAGCTCAGCTATATCGAAAACAGCCTGACCTCCAGCCAGGTGTTGGCGCCGATGGCGACCCGTGACCTGGCCGACCTCTACCTGCTGGTCGACAAGGCCTTGGGCAAAGAGGTTTCGACCAATGCGCTCAGTCACGCCTACAGCGGCGCGGAGATCAACGAGATCGTCGCCACCCTGCAGCGGCTGATGCAGGTGCGCGAAGTGGTGTACCGGGTCAACCAGCAATACATCGCCAGCGCCGCGCAGGCCGACAAGTACCGTGTCGAGCCGCCGTTCCGGTTGCAGGGCAGCTACCGCAACATGAACAAGCTGTCGGAGAAGGTCTCGCCGGTTATGAATGCCGCCGAGCTGCAACAGCTGGTCACCGACCATTACCTGGGCGAATCGCAGTTGCTGACCAGTGGCTCCGAGGAAAACCTGCTCAAGCTGGGTGAGCTGCGCGAAGTATTGGATGCGACGCAGCTGGCGCGCTGGGAGCAGATCAAGCGCGACTTCATGCGTGACAAGGCGATGGGCGGCGACGATGCCGACACCGGTGCGCGGGTGGTGGCGCAGTTGGCCGATATTGCCAGTGGCCTGCAGGGCCTGCGTGCTGATGAGCCCGCGCCGGTTGCTGCGGTCGCGCCGCAGGTCGAGGCACCGTGGGAGCAGATCGTGGCCTTGCTGCAGTCGGTTGCCGAGCGTCCCGCAGCGGTGGTCGCAGCACCACCTGCGGCGGTGGCGCCGGTTGCACCAGTGCAGGATCTGACCCCGTTGTTGCAGGTATTGGCGACAGCCCAGCAGCGCCAAGGCGAGGTTGGCGATGTCCTGGCCGGCCTGGCCACGCAGCTGCAGGAGTGGCTGTCCAAGGACGGCGGCGCGGGCAGCAAGCCAGCACCACGCGTGCGGCGCGCGCGCACGCCGGAAGAGAAGGCACTGGACGAAGCGCTGATGCGGCATTTCTACGGCGGCAATGTGGTGGTGCCGGGGCAGCAGGGCAGTCGTGGCAATGCAACGCCGGACGATGCCTGATGTGACGCCGCCAGTGTTGCCGCTGCCTCCGCAGCCAGCGCTGCAGCCCGATGACGCGCTGGCCGTGGCCAGCTACGGCGCGGAACTGCTGGACGCGATCGAGCAGATGCTGGGTACGCCGCAGACCGGCGTGGCGGCAGCGCGGCTGGTCGCGGAGATGGACAATATCCGCCAGGCGATGTCGGCAGCCGATGGTCGCCAGCTCCGTCGTTCCGTTGGCTTGCTGGGCCGATTGCTGGGGCGTGATGTCGAGGCGCAGGCGCGGGCCGAGCAACTGGCGAGGCAGTTGGATGTCTGCTTGTTGCGTGCCGATGGCTGCGTACAGGAGTTGCTGCAGGAGCTGGAGCTAAATCTGCAGCAGGTCGCCCGGATGCAGGTGGCGGTGGCGGCTATCGAGGAGTGGGCGGGCGCCGGTGAGGCGATTCCGGCGCCGGTTGACACCCTGGCACAGGCCGCGCTGCAGCGTCGTCTGCAGCACCTGCGCGGGCTCGCCCAGTTGCGCTATGCCGAGGCCGGGCAGCTGCGTTTGCTGCACGCCCAGGGGGTGGAGCTGATCGAACGCTACCAGCGTATCCGCGACGTATTGTTGCCGCTTTGGCGGCAGCAAAGCCTGGCTCTGCGCGCAGCCGACAGGCAGGCGCAACTGGAACAGGCTGCGCAGGCACAGGCCCGGATTCTGGACGAGGTGACGGCGATGCAGGCTAGACTGCGCTGAGAACCTTCCCGCACATGATTGCTTGCGCGCCGCGTGGCGCCACTTGCTCAAGGAGAACTGCTGATGACCCAGGATACATTGCCGCTGCCGGCCGGCCCCTCCGCCGATGTTGATGGCACCCTGCTGGTCGCCTTGGGCCTGAGCGAAGCGGACCGCCCGCAGATCGCGCAGATCGTGCGCACGCTGGACGACATCAGTCCGGGCAACCTGCATGTATTCGGCCGCGAGGCGGCGGGCAAGAGTGCGGCCTTCTCCAGTCAGTTGCTGGACCATGTGCGCAACCGCGACCTGGATGCCTCGGGCGAAAAGCTCGGTGAGGTGGTGCGCATTGCCCGCTCGCTGAAGCTGGACGGTTTGAACGAGCGTTCCAAGGTGCCGGTGATCGGTGGCCTGATCGACCGCATGCGTGCCTCCAAGGGCGAGCTGGTACAGAAGTTCAGTGACACCAACCAGCAGATCGAACAGTTGCTGCGTGATGTCGGCGCGCAACAGGCGCTGATGGGCCAGCGCGTCGGCGAGTTCGATCGCATGCACACCATCGTTCGCGACGAGCGGCAGAGCCTTGGCCTGCACATCGCTGCCGGCAAACAGCGGCTGGCCGAACTCAACAGCGAATTGCACGCGCTGGTTGGCCTGGAGGATCCGCAGTCGCGTATCCGTCGTGGCGAGATCGACAATGCGATCCGCCTGCTCGACAAACGCGTGGGTGATTTGACCGTCATGCAGCATGCGGCCGACCAGACGCTGCCGATGATCCGCCTGATCCAGGCCAATGCGATCCAGCTGATCGAGAAATTCAACGCCGTACGCGACATCACCATCCCGTCGTGGAAGCGCCAGTTCGCCATCCAGCTGTCGCTGGGCGAGCAGAAGAACGCGGTCGATCTGTCCAATGCCATCGACGATGTCACCAATGAGCTGATGCGCCGTAACGCCGATCTGATGCGGCAGACCTCGGTGGAAACGGCCAAGGCCAACCAGCGTGCGGTGATCGATGTGGCCACCTTGCGTCATGTCCACGAGCAGTTGATCGCGACCGTGGAAGAGGTGCGCAGCATCCACCGCGAAGGCATGCAGCAGCGGCAACAGGCGGAGGTCGAGTTGGCGCGCCTGCGCGAAGATGTGCAGCAGCGGCTGGCACAGCCGACGCAGGGCAGCTGAATGATGTTGGCATTTGTGGGAGCGGCGTGAGCCGCGAAGCCACAGGTGCATCAGACACCGCTGGCACCAGCGCAGTCCCCCCTCCCTTTGCCGAAGACAAGGCTTGTCTCCCTCCCTTTTGCGTAGCAAAGGGGAGGGTTGGGGAGGGGTAAGCTCCAAGGCCTTTCAAGCATTGCCAGCTTCGCGGCTGACGCCGCTCCCACAAAGGCTAAGAGCGCCTACAAAAGCTGCTTGCGCAGCCAATCCGCCAGTGCAGCCACACGCGGGTCCTGCTGCTCGCCGGTCGTGCACAAGGCCCAGCAGCCTTCCGTCTCAACAAAGCCCCACGGCGCGATCAAGCGGCCGTTGACCAGATCGTCGGCGACCAGGGGCTCCGGCGCAATCGCGATGCCCAATCCGGCGACTGCCGCTTCCAGCATGTAGTACAGGTGCTCCAGGCCGGTCCCATAAGTCAGCGCATCCGCATCAATGCCATTGCGTGCAGCCCAGGTTGGCCAGGCCTGGGGGCGCGAGCGCGTATGCAGCAGCGCATGCTCGCGCACCGCTTCGACAGGCTGCCGGGCCAATACATGCGCGCCATGCATTGATGGGCTGAACACCGGGCCGATCCGCTCGGGTGCCAGCGTGTGTACCTGCCAGCCGTTGGGCCAGGGCGCCTGGCCGAGCATCAGCGCTGCATCCAGCCCATCCAGGCGCGGGGCGAAATCGCCATCCTGTGCCGCCAGGTGCAGGGTCAGGCCGGGCAGATCACGCTGCAGGTCCTGCAGGCGCGGGATCATCCAGCGGGCCAGCAGGCTGCCGGGGCAGCCCAGCACGAAGGCATCGGTGCGCTGCGGTCGGCGCAGCGAGGAAATGCAATCGCGCAGTTGCGAGAACGCGCCTGAGGTTGCTTCCAGCAAGCGATGGCCGGCGGCGCTGGGGCGGATGCCGCGGCCGTCGCGTTCAAACAGGGTCAATCCCAGTTCTTCCTCCAGTGCCCGCAGTTGCCGGCTCACCGCGCCATGGGTGACATGCAGTTCGGCGGCCGCCTGGCTGACGCTGCGCAGCCGTGCCGCGGCCTCGAAGGCACGCAAGGCATTGAGCGAGGGCAGGGATTGACTGGTCTTCATGTGAGTTTTTCTAACATGTAGTGGCTGAATTATCCATTTTTATGTCATCGGCCCTGCGTTAGAGTGCTTGCCTGTTCCTTGTAGCCGTGACGCCATGACTGATCCGTCGATCTCCGATTTCCACGCCTTCCCTGATGCGCGGGGGCACTTTGGCCGCTTTGGTGGCAGCTTCGTCGCCGAAACCCTGGTTGGGCCGCTGCAGGAACTGGCAGCTGCCTATGACCAGGCCCGGGTCGATCCGTCCTTTATTGCCGCCTACGACAAGGATCTGAAGCACTACGTTGGCCGCCCCAGCCCGATCTACCACGCCGAGCGCCTGAGCAAGGACGTGGGCGGCGCGCAGATCCTGCTCAAGCGCGAAGACCTGAATCACACCGGCGCGCACAAGGTGAACAACACCATTGGCCAGGCCTTGCTGGCCGCGCGCATGGGCAAGACCCGCATCATCGCCGAGACCGGTGCTGGCCAGCACGGCGTGGCCTCGGCCACAGTTGCCGCGCGGCTGGGCCTGGAGTGCGTGGTGTACATGGGCGCCACCGATATCGAGCGGCAAAAGATAAATGTCTATCGGATGAAGTTGCTTGGCGCCACCGTGGTGCCGGTCAGCAGCGGCTCGGCCACGCTCAAGGACGCACTCAACGAGGCGATGCGCGACTGGGTCACCAATGTGCGCGACACCTTCTACATCATTGGCACCGTTGCCGGTCCCGACCCGTACCCGCGCATGGTGCGTGACTTCAACGCCATCGTTGGCCGCGAGGCGCGTGCGCAGATGCTGGAGGACTACGGCCGTCTGCCCGATGCGATCACCGCCTGCGTCGGTGGCGGCTCCAATGCGATCGGCCTGTTCCATGCCTTCCTCAACGACCGCGAGGTCAAGATCTACGGCGCCGAAGCTGCCGGCGATGGCATCCATACCGGTCGTCACGCCGCCTCGATCTCGGCCGGTCGCCCCGGCGTGCTGCACGGCAATCGCACCTATGTGTTGTGCGATGACGATGGCCAGATCACCGAAACCCATTCGATTTCCGCCGGGCTGGATTACCCCGGTGTCGGCCCCGAGCACTCCTTCCTGTCCGATACCGGTCGCGCCCAGTACGTGGGTATCACCGATGAGGAAGCGCTGGCTGCCTTCCATCGCCTGACCCGCATCGAGGGCATCTTGCCGGCACTGGAATCCAGTCATGCGGTCGCCCATGCGATCAAGCTGGCGCGTGAATTGCCCAAGGACGCGCTGGTGCTGTGCAATCTGTCCGGTCGTGGCGACAAGGACGTGCACACCATTGCCGCACGCGAAGGTCTGGTGCTGTGATGGCGGGCCTCCCATGCAATCGATTGTTGCGCACGCCGTTGCTGCTGGGTCTGGCCGCGGCCTTGGCAGCGTGTGCGCCGTCCTCCCCGGCGCCGGAACCGGCGGCACCTGGAGCGGCGACCGATCTGCCCACGGCGCCGGCGGCTGCACCGGCTCCGCCGGCCCCTGCGCCGAAACCTGTCGCCAGCGTCCCGGTCGAGCTGGGCCAGGTGGGCGAACTGCGCATCGGTGCGCCGTTTGGCAAGGCTCCTGGCGACAAGGCCTTCGTCTCGGCCGGCATGCGCGAAGCGATGGAAGGCGATTGCGAGTATTACGACAAGGGCTCGCTGCCTGAAGGCATGTCGATGATGGTGATTGCTGATCGCATCGCCCGTTTCGAGGTGGACGCTGTCGATGACCCCGGCGAGCGCGTGAGCGCACCGCCAGCCGGTGCAGTGGCGCTGCCGTATGGCTTGTGGGTCGGCATGACCGTCAGTGAGGCCAAGCAGCGCCTGCCGGCCGACGTGGTCACCAGTCCGCACGCTTACAACTCGCCGAACGGCGACTACCTGACCTGGACCGACAAGGACGCCAAGCTGGCCCTGCGCCTGGAAACACTCAATGGCCTGGTTACCTCCATCTACTGGGGCCGGCCCGATGCGGTTGAACTGATTGAAGGATGTGCCTGAGATGGCTGTTACCCGAATTGATGAATGCTTCGCCCGCCTGCGTAGCTCCGGCCGCAAGGCACTGATTCCCTTCATTACCGCCGGCGATCCCTCGCTGGAGGCGACCGTGCTGGTGATGCATGCGCTGGTTGAGGCCGGAGCTGACGTAATCGAGCTCGGCGTGCCGTTCTCCGACCCGATGGCCGATGGCCCAACCATCCAGCGCAGCTCGGAACGCGCCTTGGAACGCGGGGCGGGGCGGCAATACGTGTTGGATACGGTGGCGCACTTCCGCCAGACCGACACGACCACCCCGGTGGTGTTGATGGGCTATCTGAATCCGGTCGAGATCCGTGGCTATGCGCGTTATGCCGAGGAGGCAGTGGCCGCAGGCGTGGACGGCATTCTGCTGGTCGATCTGCCGCCGGAAGAGGCTGATGAGCCGCGCGCCGCGTTTGCGGCCGCCGGGCTGGCCTTGATTCTGCTGGCCTCGCCGACCAGCAGTGATGCGCGCCTGGACAGTCTGTGCCAGGCGGCGCAGGGCTATCTGTATTACGTCAGCTTTGCCGGAGTGACCGGCGCGTCCGAACGCCTGGACAGTACGGCCGCCAGCGAGCGCCTGCGCCTGTTGCGTAGTCGTTCAAGTGCACCGGTGGTAGCCGGCTTCGGCATCAAGGACGCGGCCAGTGCGGCGGCGATGGCGGTGGATGCTGATGGCGTGGTGGTTGGCAGTGCGCTGGTCTCGGCAATGGTTGAGACGGCGGACCCGGCGGCTGCGGCGGCGACGTTCCTCAAGCCGCTGCGCGAAGCCCTCGATCGCTGAGCCGCGTGACCGGTAGTGCCGAGCCATGCTCGGCAGGGGCTTTCCCGGTAAAGATGCAATGTAGTGCCGAGCCGTGCTCGGCAGGGGCTTTCCCTGTAATGCCCCTTGCCGAGCATGGCTC
>NZ_JBRREA010000065.1:0-21931 GCF_056759975.1 Stenotrophomonas sp. STEN031 | reverse complement strand
TCAAAGCAACCCAGCCGAACTCAACAAAGCCCTGATTGCCCCAGCCCTTGCCGCGCTGGCCCGTTATGACCGCCGCCAGGCCCGTATCGAGCGCCCCGAGGGCAAGAGCGACAACGGCGGCCGCTGGTATGCGCATGGCCGCGATGCGGACGTGCTGACCAACGTGCGGGAGCCGTCGCGCTCCTGGCCGCTGTCGCAGTTGAAGGCCTGCGGCTCGCTGGCCCACTGCGAGCGCTACGAGGACGCCGACCACGCCACTGTGCTGGCCGTCCGGCGCGCTTTGAAAGCCAAAGGCTTGGCTGCCAATGACCCCGCTGCACGGGAGGCCTTTGGCCTCCCTGCGTTGGAAGGCGAGGCAGGCGAAAAGCAGGCCCGCACCTGGGCAGCGCTTAAAGCGCGGGCTGAGCGCAACGATGCCTGGGAACAGGCGTATCGCGCGCCCCTGGCACTGGTCGTTTGAGGGCGCCCCCATGAATGGCAAACCGACCGATTCCGAATGCCTTTTCAGAGCCTCTGCGTTTGGTCACGCTTCGACGGTTTCTGCGCTGATTGCTGGTGGCGCTGACCCCAACGAACGCGACGAATACGGGCGCACTCCACTCTATTTTGCATCTGGGGGTGGCCACGCTTCGACGGTTTCCGCGCTGATTGCCGGTGGCGCTGACCCCAACGTCGCGGGGAACGAGGGCTGGGCACCTATTCACCACGCGGCCAATCTGTTCGATAAAAACGTGGTGGCTTCGCTTCTGGCCGGTGGCGCGAACCCGAACGCCCGGCTGGACGATGGCAGGACTCCCCTGCACCTGGTCGCCACGCAAAAAAATACCGACGTCATGGAGGTGCTCCTCGCGGGAGGTGCCGACCCAACCGCGCGTTGCGAGCGTGGCCGCACACCACGCGATTGTAGCCATGGGCTACGGGGCCAGGCACTGCTAGACGCTGCATATCGTGAGGCTGAACTAGATGCAGCGTTGCCGCCTGCCGTGTCGCGCATGGATGCCTTGGAAGCAGAAAACACTCTGTTGCGTCAGCAACGCGACGCCTTGCGCGGTGCCTTAGAAGGCGTGCTGTCGAGCGAACCGGCCCCGGTCGTCCTCCCGCCCAAGAAGCGGTTTTAAGGGGGGCGTCATGCGGCAGCATCTCTCTTTCATCGAACCGTTCCGCTTCACCCAGTGCGAAGCGACCGGAAAGCGCGGCTATTCCTACAGCGAAGCCCGGCGGTTCTTGGCTACTCGCAAGCGCGCTGGTTGGCACGTTGCGGTCACCAGCGTTTACCGCTGCGCAGAGTGCAACCGCTGGCACCTGGCTTCATTGAAAGCGCCCAAAGCGCCCGTTGACGAAGACCGGGAAAGAGTTCCGCGCTTCAACGCACACACCTGGTTGCGGGGATTGAACGCATGACCCCCGAGCAACGCGAACGCATCCGCCTGCTCACGCTCGACGGCCTGCCGGCGTCGCGCATTGCCATCCTCATGGGGTTGCACAGCAAGGCCATTGTTTCGTGCCAGCGCGGCCTGGGCTTGGCCCACGTTGCGGCGGGAAACGCCCGCCGCTTCAAGGTGGCGGGCCTGCTGACCGCCAGCCCGCCGAAGCAACGCGCCACCCTTTTTGCCGTGCCCGTCGATTTCTCGCCCTCTCCTGCCGGCGACTTCGTGCGGATGCCTTGCCCCCCTGATTCGCTGCCTGTTGTGTTGGTCCCGTCCGTGGGTCACGCGCCAAGCGCGCCGCTTTTTTCTCCCCCACCTGGACCACCACCATGCCCGAGATTTACCGACTGATTGGCGAACCCGTTTTCGCCGGATTAGCTGCCGACCCGGACGGCTTTTTTGAAGAAGACGCACTGACCGAACGCGAGGAAATCGGCGCGTCCGCCGTCGTGGACGTGAGCCGCGACGAACGGGGCATCTACCGCCTGGAAGAACCGATTTTTGATGACGTGCTGCCGGGCACCGAACGCATGACCATGGACGAAGCCCTGGACCTGGTGCGCTCGATGTTGCTGGAAGGTGGCCTGGTCACGCTGCGCCCCGATATCACTGACAGCGAGTTGCTTGATAACGAGCAACGGCGAGGGGGCGAGTGATGGCCACGGCGAAGAAGAAGCCGCGCAAAGCGGCCAGCGGCAGCAGCCCGAAACAGCAGTGGGACGACCACGCCAAGCGCCTGGCGGATACCACCATCGCCGCGCTGGAAAGCGGAAACCTGCCGCGATGGTTGAAGCCCTGGAAAGCCGGCGAACCGCGCGTAGGCGGCCTGCCTTTCAACCCGGTGACACGCACGGTTTACAAGGGCGGAAACGTGCCCGCCTTGCTCATGCGCATGGATGAGTTGGGCAGCGATGACCCGCGTTTCTACACCTACGCCGGAGCGGTGCAAGTCGGTGGCCAGGTGCGCAAAGGCGAGAAGTCTACGGAGATTGTCAGCGTTCGCCGATGGAGCAAACGCGAGGACGGGGCCGATGGCGACGACAACGCGCCAAGCGATGACGCTAAGGTCAAAACCGGCTTGGTGTTCCGCTTCCCCAAGGTGTTCCACGCCTCGCAAATCGACGGCTTGCCGCCATACACGCCACCGCCCCCGCCGCCGGAAGCCTGGCGGCATGCAGCCTGCGAAGCGGTCTTGGAAAAGTCCGGCGTGCCGATTCATCACGGCGCGGGCGATCGTGCGTTTTACCGCCCCAGCACGGATGAGATTTTTCTACCGGACCAGTCGCAGTTCCCAACGCGCGATGGCTATTTCGCCACCGCGTTGCATGAGGCTGGCCACGCCACGGGCCATTCGTCGCGCTTGGCGCGCGACCTCTCCGGGTCGTTCGGGTCGGAGTCCTACGCGCGCGAAGAACTGCGGGCCGAGTTCGCCTCTTACATGGCGGGGGAATCGCTGGGCATTGGCCACGACCCTGGCCAACACCACGCCTACATCGCCAGTTGGGTGAAGGTGCTGAAAGAAGATCCGGCCGAGCTCATGCGCGCCGCTGCGGATGCCCAGAGAATCGTGGAGTTCCTCGGCATTGAGCCACCGGCTCCCGAAGCGGTGGCCAACCTGGCCGCTGACCAGGCGCAGGCGCAGGCCTGGCGTGCCGAGTTCAACAGCGAACTGCTGACGGGCTACGCGCTCAACATCGAAGACGCCGGCATTGATGACACCGTGTTGGCCCGCTATGCCGACCTGTCGGCGCGTGAGGCGGTCCAGACCTACGCCGACGACTACGATTTGACCCCGGTCAGCATCTGGGACATGCGCCAAGAAAACGTGGCCCTGCGGAGCCAGCGCGATGGCCTCAAATCGGCCCTTCAACGCGTCCTGGGCGACGAGCCCGAGCCTGCGCCTACTGCTCCCCAGCCCAAGGGGGTGAGCCTGTGAGCCGCCGCCCTACCTACGCCCAGATAGCCGCAGATTTCCGCCTTTGGCAGGAATACGCCGACCCGAACGGCACCATGGACCAACCGGCGTTCGATGAAACGCCCATGGATGAGCGGCTGGGCCTGTTGAAACAGGCCTTTGGCCCCGAACTGCCCGCCCTGGAACCGGGCTTCTACGGCGTGACCGAACTGCACCGGGCCACCTGGGAGGGGGACGTGGGGAAGGTCCGCCAACTGCTCGCCCAGGGCATGCACGTGGACGCGGCCGACCTGGACGGCGACACGCCGTTGCTGGCCGCCGCACGTAACGGGCACGAACGCCTGTTAGAGGTGCTGCTGGAAGCCGGCGCGGACCCGTTCCTGGAAAACCATGAGGGCGAATCGCCCAGCCAATACCTCATCGTTCAAAGCCGCGTGGTGGACCCGGTTCACCACGCCGTTGCATCGGGCGATACCGCCACGTTGGCCGACCTCATCGACAGCGGGGCCAACCTGCGCCGGTTCGACAAGAACGGGAACACGCCGGCACACGTGGCCTTGGCCCAGGCCTATCGCTATGACCTGGGTATGGACCGCATCGACGTCGACACGAAACAGCGCGCCGTGCTCGACATGCTATTGCGTGCGGACCCTGACCTGGTGGACGTGCCCAACGGGCAGCACCGGGAAACGCTTCAATCCCAGGTGGACGCCATGGACCTGGCAGGCTGCCCCAGCCCACCGCTGGCCGCCGCCAATCCGCAAGAAGCCATGTGGGTGGCGCTGTTCAAGGGCGACGCTGCGGAACTGGCCGACGTGTTGAACCGTTGCCACGCAGACGTGAACCAGCGCACCAGCGACGGGGCCACGCCCCTGCACGTCGCAGCCAAGAATGGCCGGGCTGCCCAAGTCAAAACCCTGTTGGCCTACCAGGCCGACCCAACCGCCGCCTGGTGCGGCATGACGCCCCTGTATGTGGCCACATCGGCGGGGCACGCCAACACCATGGGCGTGCTGCTCAACGCGGGTAGCGACCCGCTGGCGGCTCCTGCAGGAGGCTGCGCGCTCCACGTGGCCGCCGAGCGCCGCGACCCGGCCGCGCTGGCCCTACTCCTGGACAACGGCCTGGTAACCGTGGACCCCCGGGACGAAAGCACCGGCCAGACGCCGCTGCACGTGGCCGCCAGGCGAGGCAACGGCGAAGCCTGCCGCCTGCTGGTGGCTCATGGGGCCAGCCTGGACGTGGCCGACCACCTGGGCAGGACGGCGCTGGACCATGCCAAGGGCGACACGGCGGTGCTGGATGCCATCACCCTGGGACAGACCGACCGGCAAACGCTGGCTGGGGCTCCTGAGCGGCCCGTGGCGGCCATTGCCAGCCCATCCCCTTCCGGTGGTGGCTCCGATGCCGAGCTGGACGCCCTGAGGGCGCGTGTGGTGGAACTGGAAGCCGCCAATGCGGGCCTGCTGGCCGACCGTCAGCAGTTGAAAGACGCGCTGCGCGACGTCTTGGCATCTGCCAAACCTGCGCCATCCCCAAGCAGCCGGAACCTTGGCGGACCGCAATGAACGACATGATTCACGTTTTTAGGAAAAGGCCGATTTTAGTCGGCCTTTTCTCGTTTTTAGCCTCTTTTGAGACCTTGCGGAAACTCAAAGGCGCGCTTTACTGAGGGGAAAATACAAGGTTTTTGCTCATGATTCCCCGCCGCCCAATGCACACCCTCAAACCCAACCGTTTGGCTTCTGGCATTCGGCGCGCGCGGGGCATCACCCTCCTGGAACTGCTCCTGGGCTTGGGCGCTGCATCGGTCATCACCACGGCCGTGTTCCTGGCGTTCCAGCCCACGGACGTGCGGGCAGAGGTCCAGCAAACCCAGTTCGATTTGTCCGACACGGCCACGCGCATCGAACGCTCGTTGGGTCTGACCGGCAACTTTGCCGGGCTGGACAACAGCCTGGTGACCGGCGACCGATTGATGCCCAGCCGCCTCTATCGCAACGGCCGCTTGGAAAACGCGTGGGGCGGCACGGTGACGTTCACCGACTTCACCGTTTCGCGCCCTGCTGACGCGTTCCTGGTGCGGTTGCGAGACGTGCCCAAGGCCGCCTGCGTGCCGCTGGTGTCTTCGCTGGCGGGCAACGTGTGGGATGCCCGCGTGGGCAGTGAATCGGTGTTCCCTGATAAGCGGTTCGACCCTGCCACCACCGCGTCCACGTGTGAGCGCCTGGGCGGCGATGAGGTGTCATTTGTGTTCTATTCCGGCCTGGTGGCCGGCAGCGCCGTCGCCACGCCCTCGCTGACCTTGCCACCGGCTCCGCCGAGTGGTGCCAACCCTCCCGCCCCCACCACCCCCACGGGCCCCGTGGCAGGGGCTCCCAGCGTGGACGATGCTACGCCTGGCACCCCTGGGGCGGTGAGCCCTGGCACGCCCGTGGCTCCGCCTCCTGTTGCTCCGGTGACACCAGCGCCGGCACCGGTCACCCCGGGCCCAGGCGCATCCATCCCGCCGTCCAATCCGACGAATCCGCCGGCACTGTCCCGCTGCACCATACCGGGGCCGGACTATCAAAACGTGGCCACCTGCCCCGCCGGCACGTGGGGCATGGTCCAGCAGACGCGCACCTGGTCGTGTCCAGAGGCCTGGGCCTCGGCAGAGCCAGGCCCATGGTCGGACACCGGCAACACGTGCACCGCGTGCCCGGGGCCCGAAACGGAGAGCACCACCCAGTGGGTTGGCGCGTCGCAGGCCTGCCCGGCTGGCCAAACGGGCGCGCACACGTGGGAAGCGGAACAGGTGGCCACGCGTCAGCGTTCCTACCACTGCCCAGCCGGCACCACGGTTGCACCTGGTCCCACGTATGGCGGGTGGTCTGCCTGGAACGCTACCGGCAACCGGCGCAATGAATCGAACACCTGCGTTACCGTGGCCCCTGTCCTTACCCTTGATGCCACCTGTAGTTTTACGGGGGCACAAACCAATCAAGGCCCTGAAACCTGGAACGGCGGTTGTATCCAGCCCGGCCAGTTCTACATGCGCACCTCACCAGTTTCCGCTGTGTTCTGGTTGCGTTCTAGCGTTGATTTGTCGCAATACGCCATCCAGTGGTCCGGCGACTGCGTGGGCAATGCGACCTCGTGCACCGCTGAGCAAGTGCGGGTTTCCGTCAACTCACCCCATGACAAGACGGCAACGGTGACGGTGACCCACCGCGCCACGGGTCAGCAGTTCTCTAGAACCGTGACCGCGCAATGGCGTGTTCAAGGCATCGACAAGGGCGGTGGCGGCAATTAACGCGCCGCCACTTCCCGCACGCTCTTAGGGCCGTTCTGATAGATGGCCCCGTTCGGGGTGGCCAGGTAACCGGCACCGCCGTGGTAATCCGTCTGGCTGAACATGTGCAGGTTCTGTCCTGTCACGCGGAGCGACGTGCGCGAGCGGGAACCAAAAGCGTCCTTGCCCAGCAACGCAATGTCCGTGGCACTGGCGGCAAACGTTTTTTCACCGCCATGGCTGTGGATGGTTTCCATCGTCGGCTGAAAGCCTTGGGGAACCTTGCTGGCGAAGTTCACGCAAGCCACGTGAGAGTGGTTTGTTCCGATGGCCACGGCAAAGCGGCCATCGTCGTTACGTGCCACCACGCCGCACGCCTCAAAGCCGGTTTCATCCGAGAACGCACGCAAGCGGGGCGAGATGCGGGCCATGAAGTCATCCAGCCCCTCGCTGGCTTCACTGACGGCATCAAACAGGTGTTCGTAGGTGATGGTCCCCACGTTCGGGACGGCCACCTTTTCCACCTCACCAGCGACGGCAGCGGTCGCGAAGGCCAGCGAGGCAAAGGCAGCGAGGGCAAGAGCAAAACGGTTCATGGCGGAACTCCTATATAGTCTAGTCCAGTCTATACTGACGGGGTCGGAAGAAAGGGAGGTCCTGGCGAGGTTTCCTCCCGTTACAATGAGACTATAGCATATTATATAATATAGTCAAGCCCCCGACGAAACCGGGCGGCTTGCTTTACGCTGTCTGGGTTCTAGTCCAGTCCAGACCCGCCCATGCATTCCCCCCTCTTCAAGCACACCACCCAGCCCGCCATTGATGACACCCGGGTTGTCATGAAAGCCGCGATTCCCCGGGAACGCGATGGCGTGACGTTCTCAAAGCAGGCGTTCTTCTTGCTCCCCGTTTCGCTGTCCGAACGGGTCAAGGCGAGCGTGCACGGTGCACCTGGGCCGTCGATGGTGGCTCTGATTGACTGGGCGCTGGCCGAGCTCGAAAGCCGTGGTGAAACGCTGGTGGTTGAAGAGAATCCAGGCGCTTGAAAAAGATTGCGCCCGCACGACGCGGGCGTGCCCTGCCCCGGAAGCATGGCCGGCGTCCTGCCAGGCCACAAAAAAGGGGCCCCGTCACCGGAGCCCCCTCACCCTTTCCACTGACCCACCCAGACATGCGAAGCGGGATGAATCGGCCCCAACATATCAATCTAGACTAGACTGTCAAGCATTGAAAAAACTCCCCTATTGGGGTATTTTTTTGCACATGGAGAGGACAGGGATGACCACTTCCACACATAGGCTTAAAACCCATGCCACCCAAAAAACTCCCCAAAGGCGTGACTCGACGGACCGATGGGGTGCTGGAAAAGCTCACTCCCCATTTCGATATTGGGCAGGTCAAAGCGGTCGTTGCCCAACACGGGGCGAAGTGCTTCACGTTCAGCGCGCAACAAGGCTTCCAAGCAATGGGCCTCAGCCTCGCCGATGCTATTGCTTCTATTGCTGGCATGGATGGCCCTGGTTGCTTCTACAAGGCCATGACCACGTATCACGATGAAACCTTGTGGCAAGACGTCTACCACGTCTCCACACCGAAAGGGTTGGCATACGTGAAGTTCCAAATCGTGTTGCCTCCACCCGGCTCTCATCAGAGCCCAAAGCTCGTTATTTCATTCAAGGCGAAATGACCATGAACACCAAGACCACGAACACCAACACCCTGCCCCGCCTCGCGGTCGGTCAGTGTCCTGTGTGCGGTTCGGCTGGTTCGCTGGTGCATTTCCATGGAGAAGCGTTCCCCGTCGTTGTGGGCGACTTGTCCGGGTCCGTTGGCGACCTTTCGGGCGACCGTTGCCAGGTGTGCGAGGAAGTTTTTTTTGACGACAGCAGCGCCCAGCGTTTTGCCGATGCGGGCGACGCGCTGGTGATGCAATCACGCAAGGAAGAAGGTGCGCACCTCAAGGCCATGCGCAAGCGCTTGGGTCTGACCCAAGGCGAAGTCGGCCTGTTGGTTGGCGGCGGCCACAACGGCGTATCGCGGTATGAAAGCGGCCAATCCGACCCAGGTCCGGCGGCGTTCAACCTGCTGCATCTGCTGGACAAAAACCCCTTGCTGGCCGGCGAACTGCCCGGGGTCGTGGTCACGAAAATCAACACAAAGACGTTCCGCCATCACCTTCATGAGCGCATGGGGGCGAAAGGTGCCATGGCCCTGAGCGCAAAAGGCCAGAAGGGCGGGAAGACGGTCAAGCCCAACAAGGTCATCACCGTGGCCGGCCAGCAAGTGGTCATCAATGTGGACGCTTCTGCCGTCCTCGGCACTGTCAGCCGGGCAGGTAAGCGACACGTGGCCGGTTCCAAAGTCAAACAGGTGGACGTGGGCAGGCTGGTGGCGGCGAGGGCTGCTGCAGAACGGCCAGTTGGCCAGTCAAAGCGCAATGCTGCGGCCAAATCCGCGGTTGCCAAGAAGAGCCGCTGACTACCAGGTCAGCGTCTCTCGCAGGCGCTTCGTCAGGGCCTCGTTGACCTGCAACCGCAGTTCGATGCCCCAAGCCACCAGGAACACGCCCAGGGCGACTTTCCAGCCCGCTGTGGCCCATAGGAAGGCCGTGCCCCCGAACACTAGGACAAGCGAGCCCAGGAGCCGTTTGACGAGCCCAGGCGGGTCTTTCATCGTGGGAATCTCACCGCGCTGCCGGTCCGCCTCAAACATGAGCCGTTCGCCCCGCTCCTGGGTGTCCAGGTCGTCAGACCTCATCATTTCTCGGGCCAGTTCGGCCAGCCGGTCAACGCCTTGCTTGTTCGGCATTCGATTCCCCTTCCCCTGAAAAAAACCCCCGCCCCGAAGGGCGAGGGCTCCACTGTAGGCGACAGGTCTGCACCCCGTCGCCTGGTGGCGGTTAACCCAGTTTCTGGCGTGCTGCCGTCGTTGCGGCTGGTGCACTCTGCGGCGCGGCAATGCTCACGAACAACAGGGCCATGAACGCGTAGGCCAGCGCCTCACGCTGGAAGGCCTTGGCCGTGTCTCGGTCGAGCTTTTGCCGCATCGCATCCCTTGCGGCGTCGCGCTTGGCCTTGGCCTTGGCCAGTTCATCGGCCCGGCGTTCCTGGGTGATGCGCTCCACCTTCTTGGCCATGCCAGCCAAATACCCTTCCACCTGGGCCGCCAGGGCATTGAGGTCCGCAGCGACAACCTTGCCCACCCCAGGAATCTCGGCATAGACCTGGCGGGTGGTGTGGTCCTGTTCCACTGGGAACACCACGGGACCGATGGCAATGCCTGGCGGTTTTTGAACGGCGGCAACGGTAGGCAGGCTCATGGCGTTCCCTCAAAGAGTCGTGCAATGTGTTCGGCATCGTCCAGGCTAGGAACGTCTTCAAACCCGGGGATTTCCAGCCGTTCGTCCATGCTATCGCGCCCCTGTTCGGCGATGCCATGGGCTTGGAGAGCGCGTTGGTCCTGGGTGTGCCAGAGATCCCCGTTTTGGGCCTCGTAGTCGTCCGAATCGGCCAAGCCGGCCGGACGCCATGCCCCCCGCTTTGCATGCGAGGCCAACGACCGGGCTTGCTCGGCCAGGTCGGGTTTGCGCAGCAGCATTTTGAGGCCACGGGAGCCGCCGCCCAGTTGCCGGGCCAGCGACGTGGACAACTTGTAGCCGTCGCGGTCTTTCTCGTTCGATTGGAGCAACCCGAACGTTTTGAGGGCCGTGGTCAGTTCGGCCCGGTCGATGCCGGCACTGCGCTCCAACTCATCCAGGGCGGCTGCGCCCAGCACCAGCGTCCCTTCAAAATCCGTTTCGGAATCCATCAAACGGACCTGATGAATCTGCCCCAGCGCCCCGCGTGCGTTGCCCATGGCCATGCTGGCCAGGTGGCGGGCTTGTTCGGTCTGCCGTTGCTCTTCCGACACGTCAACGTAGTCCTGCCCGGCGGTGTCTTTGTAACGTCGCACCGGCTCCCGGTGGGCGTAGCCTTTCCAGAGGAATCGGCCCGCGTTCAATGACAACCACTCATGCAGGTCCAGCAGAAGTTTGTGTTGGCGGTGAAGCGATTGCCCGATGGCGTTTTCAGGCTCCTGCTCATAGCGCGCCATGGCCGCGCTGATGGCTTCGTGCGCAGCGGCCCCAGCCGTCTCACTGATGATTTCGCCGGCCAGGTCAGCGCCCAACATCGCCAGTTCAAAGAACGCCAGCAGGCGCGCTTGGTCGCTGAAAATCGCCGACAAACGCGGGTTGCCGCGCAGTTCTTCATCGTAGGTGTAGAACGTTTCGACCCAATGGCCTCGACGGCTGCGGATGGCTTCCACGGCGGCCGGGTAACCCCAGCCGTGGTTCTGTGACAGCGCATGCAGGCGACTGGGCAACGCCGACACCTCGGTGAAGGTCGTCAGGTCGCCGTCCAAAATGTCGAGCTCAAAAATGCGGGTGGTCAGCGCTTCGCCCTTCTTCGCGCTGGCGGCCAGGTCCAGCAGCGCTTTGTTGCCAGTGGACAGCACCGTGACCGTCCAGGTGGCCCCGGTGATGGTGCCCCCCGTCTGCGTGGCCTTCTCGCGGCCGCCACCGTTGGAAATGAACATCAGAGTGGTGGCCCCGCCGTCCGCGTCCTTCATCAACAACTGGTCCATTTCGTCCACCAGCAACCACCCGTGGTTGCTCGATGCCAAACGGTTTTCCAAGCCTCGGGCGGTGCTGGCCCCATCGACATAAGAGGGTTTGTCAGGCACGCCGGCCAACGACGACACGGCTTTAAGAATCGTGGTCTTGCCACGGCTCGGCGCGCCGGTCAGGTTGAGGATGTGGCTGGTGGAATGGGGCAATGGCACCACGCCACGGAACATAGAGCCCAAGGCGGCAGCGACGCAGAACGCCAGGATTCCGCTGTCTTCCATGAGCTCGGTCATGGTCTTCTGCCACTGCGCCTTGGTGCCGGCGGTGACAGTGGAGCCCGGTGCCGGGCCCACGTAAACGTCCATGCCAGGGCGCACGTGCTGGTCGTGCGACACCCAACCGGCCGTTTCGTAGCCTTCGCGGGTGGGCAACACGCGGCGTTCGGAATGCTCCTTGATGCAGTAGGTCAGCATTTCTTCAACCGCTGCCGCCCGCTTGTTGGTGGGGGGCTTCCAACCGGCGCGCACCAGGGGGTGGTCTTTGCGGCCGAAGCCGCCCAGTTCACCCAGCGGCAGTTTGACTTCCCCAACCCCGCCGTGGATGCGGGCGAAGCGCACGCGCACGTAGACCGATTTAGAGCCGTCCGGCGCGGCGGCCTCGATGATTTCCACCGGCCAGAGCGGCAAGGGGTGGACGCAATACCAAGCCCCCTCCTTGTCTTCTTTCCAAAACCCCGACGAGGCGATGCGACCCATCGGGCCGTCGTAGATGACACGGCCGGACGACAACGGGTCGTCACTTGGCGGCGTCAACTCTTCTTCGTCCTGCATCAGCAGGCGCATCTCGTCTTCTTTGGTTCCCCAAAGGGTTTCATCGGTGTTTGTTTCGGGTTTGGTGGTCATGGGTGCAGCCATGTCCGCTCCTGGGTGGTCAACTAACTATACTATAGTATATTATATAATATTGTCAAGAGTTAGTTTGGGGTGGCGTGGGAACTTTGGGAACACTGGGAACTATCCATCCTTTGTAGCACTATTCGCCTTGTCGGCAAGGGCCTTTTTCCACCCCGTGCCCGCCTCGTCTCGCAGTGCCTGTTGGCGTCCCAGTGCGACGCGGGCCTCTTCTTCCATGGCCTTGGCGCTTTGCACCTCGGCGTTCGCCCGCCTTAGTTCCCGGTCCAGTGCTGTCAGTGCTGGCGACTGCCGCCACCCCTTTTCATGCAGCCACGTGGCAACTGGTTGGGCCAGCCGTTCGGAGGTTCGACGGCGACGAACCTCTGCCCGTTGCGCTCGTTTGACGTCGACGGCCGCCTGAGCGGCATGAAACAAGGCGTTGGCTTCTTGAACGGCCGCCACCGCTTCGGCGTAGATTTCGGGCAGCGAGCGTTTGGGCGGCTCTTTACGTCGATGTTCCCCGTTGGCACGCCGCCAGGCACTCATGTATCCCAGCGCCCTGCCGGCATGGGCCAGTTCTTGGGTTTCTTTTACCGCCGCCGCGTCGGTGTGCGCTGGGAACACCCGGACAACGCCGCGCCCGGTGACCGCTTCTTGAAGCGCCAGGCGCAACCATTCCTGGGCGGCCGGGTGGCTCCCGGCCTGCACTTCCCAGTCCTCGCCATCCACGAGTTCGGCGCGCCAGATGCGCCAGAAATGACGCCAGCAGCCCACCACGTCGGTTTCAATGCCGGCCACCGCGTGGCGAGGCGATAACGCCAGGGCCAACCATGGGCCGGCGGGGTCACGGTCACGGCTGCGCCACGCTTGGGCTTGGCCATCCATCAATGCGCCCTCTGCTGTCACATCTTCAAACGTGGGCAGAGGGCGGTCAAACGTGGCGTAGGGGCGGAAGAACAGCACGCTGCGCCGCACTTCGTTCAGCAAGTCCACGTCTTCCCATTGCACCTTCGGCGGTTCCGGCGGACCGCCAGACTTGCGGGCATCCACCAGCGCATCGGCCTGTGCAAGAAGGGCGGCCACCTCATCGTCAGCGGTCGGCGTGGATGGGGTGGCCATTTTCATCAGCGGTTACCTGGTTGTCGTTTCATCGTCCCCGACCTCATGCGCCCGGGGTGTTGCCGGAGGGGCCGTTATTGCCAGGAGCCGGCGCGTTGGCCAGCAGCCGTTCCAGACGTTCGCGCAGTTCGTCTCGCTGGCCCTGCGTCTTGGCCAGTGCGGCTTGCACCTCTGCCATGGCTTCGGGGGTGGGACGGGCGTCGCGCTGGGCTTCGGCCGTTGCCTTGCCAGCCAGGGCGTCACGGGCGGCCTGCTCGGCTTGCGCGCGGGCGGCTTGTTCGCTGGCCAACTGCTGGGCCTGCGCCGCTTGCTGGGCCTTCAAGGCGGCCAGTTCTTCGCGCAGCGAGGCGTTGGCAGCCTCGGCCTTCTCGCGGGCTTCAAACTGCGTTTTGCCCTGCTCGATGGCTTGCGACAACTGGCGCTTGGTCCCATCCAGGTCGCGTTCGGCGTTGCTGCGGGCCTGCTTCTCGCTGGCCAAGGCCGCAGAAACTTTTTCAAGCTCCTGCGCGGATGCCTGGCGCGCGGCCTGCTCGGCCTTCAACTCGCCCCGAACGGTGGCCAGGTCGGCTTCGGCCTGTTGCTTTACGTCCACCAGTTCGCCGCGCAACTTCTCGACCGTGGCGGCGTGGGCCTGCTGGTCCTGCGCGCGGGCCTCGCGTTCGGCGGTCAGTTCCTTGTCCAGGCCAGCGGCCTGGGCGCGGTAGTCGTTGCGCTCCTGCTCGACGCTGGCCAGCGTTTTGCCCGTCGATTCCAGGCGGTTTTCCAACTGCTCCACCTGCTCGCTGGCCGTTGCCAACTCGCCTTGCGCTTCGGTCAGTTCGGCCTTGGTGTCGTCCAGCGCTTCGGACAACTTCGCGGCTTGCTGTTGCGTCGTTTCAAGCTCAAAAGTGGTTCTTTCCGCGTGTTCAACGGCTTGGGCCACCAGCGTGGCTTGTTCGGCAATCGTGGCGGCATTGGCCGCTTCGGCTTCGGCAGCCTGCTGCTGGATGGCCTGCACCTGGTTCTCCAAGTGGCCAACGCGAGCAACCAACGATTCTTCTTTTTCCAGGGCACGGAGCGCGCCCCGGTAGATGGCGTTCTGCTTTTGAAGCGCCTGGGCCTGGGCGTAAAGGTTGGCCGCTTCCGCGCCCACTTCCTGGGCCGCCTTGCGCAGCGTCTCTTTGCGCGTGGACAACGGCAACTGCTCGGCCACTTCGTCGGCGCTGTCTTCGTCCAGCAGAGGGGGCAACTCGCCCTTCTCTGCTGCGGCCTTGTATTCGTCCGATTCCTCGGCGTTCAACTGGGCCTTGCGCTCTGCCACCTTCGCCCCGGTTTCGTCGCGGATGCGGAACACCAGGCCGCTCATGCCCTCTTCGGCCAGCCGCTGGTTGATGTCGCGCAAAATCGCTTGGCGGAACTCGCCACGGGTGAACGAAAACTTGGGCGTTACACCGTTGCCGGCCTGGTCCAGCGCCGTGGTGTGCACTTGGGCCATGAAGTGAGGGCCGCGCTCGTCGTCGTGGTGGATTTCGTGCGCGATGACCGCGCGCTTGCCGCGCATGTGGTAATCCGCAACACGGCCTTGCCCTTGGTTCTTGGTCGCGGTGGCTTGGGGGTTGCGCAGGGCGTCCAGGATGATTTCCCGGGCCCGCTCCGGGTTCTGATACGCCGACAGGTCAATCAGCAGGCGTTCCCACTGGCTTTCATCGTCCCCACCCGGGGCCTTCCCGCCCGGGGTCGTCAGCCCACGCTTCCGCATTTCTTCGTTATCGAACAGCGGCACCCCTGCCTGGTCCAACTGCTCCAACAGTTCGCCCAGCGTCTCGGCCCGGTAGACCTTGCCGGTGGTGGGGTCCACGTATTCACTCGGCGACTGCCAGGAATCGGTTTTGGCCAGGCTGCGGATTTGTTGGGTGCCGAGGGCGGAACCGTTGAGCGTGATGGACATGGAGGGCGGGCCTTTAGGGGTGATGACTTCAAGCTAGTGAGGGATTTGAACTTGTCAATCCCTCGCCGCACTACTAAAAACAGGCGAGGGCATGAGGGTATCCGGTCACTTGTCCTTTTCGCGGCTCACCAAGGTCTGGCCGCTGGATTCCAGGTAGTCCAGCATGGCGTCCGCCAGCACGGCCACGGCGGACGTGTGGCTGCCGATGACGTGGGTTTTGATGCGTTCCAAGGTGTCGTTGGGAACCCGCACCAGGACGTTGGTCACGCCGGAGCCAGAGCCGGCCCGGATCTTCGCTTGGACCTGCGCCAAGGGAGCCCCAGGGCCGCGCATGCTCAACTCATGATCGAACGCGGCGGACGTCTGCTTGAAGGCCACTTCATCGGCGACGTTGCCCAGGTTGCCAAGTTCTGCGGCCCAATCGGTGGACGGCTTCTTGGTGGTGGGGGCTTTCTTATGCATGGGGAAATCCTTTAAAGCGGGAGGCCGTTGGGGGAGTAGCGGCGCGAAGGTTCACCCTTCAACAGCGCCATCAGTGCGGCCATGACCACATCGAACTCTTGGCGAATCTGCTGGCCAAGCGGGACGCCATTTTTTTCGTCGTAGACCGTCACGCCGTTGTTGAAGGCGCGGACCAAGCCCGAACGCTTCGGCAGGAAGGGTTGTTCAGGGAACAACTGAGCCATCATGTCCTGCTGGTCAGAGGTGTTTTCGACGCGGTTGGGCAGCACCAGAAAGCGGGCGTTTTGGGCCTGCAACTCCTGAATGAACCGGACCGTGGCGGCCCAGTCGCCTTTGGTCATCACAGTGGGAACCAAGGCCACTTCCCCGGCGAGGTTCACGGACTGCGGCAGGCCCGGCGGGTGGTCGTATACCGTCCAGTCGTAGCCAGCGACGGGCGAGGTGCCGACGCGGAAAGTGGGTTCCCTGCCCTTGCTGCGAGCGATGCCCGCCCAGGTCATAGAACCGCCCTGGGGGTCCAGGTCAATCAGTTGGACTTTCTGACCAGCGGAAGCCAGCGCGCCCGCGACTTGGAGGGAACACATGGTTTTGCCCACACCCCCCTTGGCGTTGACCACGCGGATGGCTTTGGGAACTGCCTGGGGTTTTGCGGGGGTCATCATGGGTGAGGCTCCAGGTTAGAAGAGGCGAACGCCGCCGAAGGCCAGCAGCACGACCACGCCGAGAACGGCCGGCGCTGCCAGGGCGGCAAGAGCGAACAGTGCAGCGGTAGAGAGACGGCGGGCCATGACGGCATTCCTTGGTGGTCTATAGGTGCTATAATAGCATATAATATTATATTGTCAAGCGCTTGGGGGTTCTTTTTTTGCCTTGATTGCAGCCGTTCAGTTCACGAACTGACGGGCCACAGCCAGGGCCGACATGTAGAACAGGACCAAGGCGATGGTTTCCCCGTGCGCTTTGAGGAATCGGATGCTTTGCGGGTGTAACTGCCAAACCGAACGTTCCGGGGGTGTCGGCGGTGTCCCACGCTGGGGCTCTTGGGAGGCGGTCCAAGAAGTCCCCGTGCTGCCGGCGTCGCCCTGCCCGGGTTCCCCACGTTCCAGCCAGGCGACCCAAAGGGACAACGCCAGCAGAACCAGGAGGAAGGGCAGTGCCAAGACGGCGGCCATCAACCGGCGTTCCTGGTCCACCAAGTCGGCGTAGTAATCAACGAGAGAGTGAAGCGCATCAAGCATGGCGGTCCAATATTATATAATATAATATTATTTAATAGCCGTGGGGTTCAGCCAGGCCGCAATGGCGGAGTCGGCGTCTTTCACAGGAAGCGATTGAAGCGTGCGGGCTCTTTCCGCATACCTTGCGAACATGTCGCGGGCGGCTGCTTCCTTCGCGCGAACCTTGGGGTCAATGTCCACTTCAAAGCGTCCCGTGATGGGGCCAGTGTGGGCGGCGATGTTGAAGTGAGTGCGGTGGGCCATGGCAGGCTCCTTTCTGTTGGGATACTATAATAGTATATTATATAATATTATTGGCAAGTCCGGGAGTGTGAGCAAACCCGCAGTTTTTAGCTTTAGTCATTACAATCAACGAACCAAAACAGGGACGAAAAACGATGGCACTGGGAACATGTGCGGAATGCGGGCATGCAGTGAGTTCAACCGCAGTAGCCTGCCCGGGATGCGGAGCGGTCACGGGGAACGCGGCGATTGTTGCCCCGCCGGTAAAAAGCGGCGGCGGCATCGGCCGCGTGCTGCTTTTCTTGTTCTTGGGCGGCCTCGGCATCCTCGTTTTCATGATTGTTCTGGGCTCAATCATTGGCTCAACACCCGAAGGCAAGGAACGGCAGCGGGAACGCGATGCCATTGAGTTGTGCTGGAAGGACTACGAGCGCAAGAGCTTCGACCCTGGCACCAAGCTTTTCATTGCCACCGCGTGCGAAAAGATGGAAGCCGATTTCCGCGCCAAGCACGGCCGCAACCCGTAACGGGTAGGGCGGCCGAAGCCGCCCTGGTCAGTGCAACAGGTCCACCGGAATCCTGCCCCCGGCGTCGAAGATGAGCCGGGCGGTCAGGCCCCCGTCTGCGCCCCTGGCCAGCAGAGCAAACCGCAGGGCGGTGCCCGTCGCCGGCACCCCCACGTCCAGCAGCGCGGCAACCGCCTCGGCGTTTCCAAACGAGGCCTGCCGGCGCAGTTCTTCGTCGGGGTCTACCATCGCCTGGCGTTCCAACCGGTCAAGGATTCGGGCGTATTCGTCGCCGCGCCGCAAGCGGTCGCGGGTTCGATTCGTCACGTTTGGCAAGGTGGGAATGGGGGCCATTACAGCACCCCATCCTGGCCGGCCCGGAGCAGCACGGCATCGCTGGCACGCAGTGGCAACGCCTTCTCGTCGCCGTTGGCCACCTTGTTGCGCACCTGGCCAGCACGCACGCCAGCCCACTCCTTGGCCTGCCCCACAAACGCTTCCCCTTGGCCGTTGGCCACCGCGTCTTTGTAGCCCTGGGCAAACTCCGGGTCGGCCTGGCAGGCTGCATCGATGGCGTCGGAACTGTTGGCGTAGTGCGGGCCAGAGCCGCTATCCAAGGCCTGAATCTGAGCCGTGGCGCGCTCCAGCCCATTCCCACCGCTAGAACCGCTGCCAGAGTCACCAGACGCCCCACCGGATGGCGTCCCACCCATCAACGCGCCACCGGCCGCCTTGGCTGCAGCAGCAGCCAGGTGGGCCTCGGTGGCCGCCATATGACCCTGCGCCTTGCCGAATGCACCCTGGGCCTCACTAACCAGGCGCTGGTAAGGCTCCGCGCCCTCCCCGCTGTTGGCATGCTCGGCCATCAGTCGATTCACGGCCTCGGGCCCTTGTCCACGGGCTTCCCCCAGGGCTGCACCAAACTCGGGGTTCATATGCCCGGCAGCGGTCAACGCGGCTTCACCGTGCTTGGCCTGGGCATGGGCCGCACGTTCAGAGCCCGCGGCCGTTCCACCGCCGCGCTCCTGCTTCTCTTCTGCGTTCCAGGCGTCGCCGCGAGCCCGTTCCAGGTTGCCGAAATCGACCTGCTGCTGGCGCTCGGCCGTCTCTTCCTGGCGATGCTTGTTCGCAGCGCTTTCCTTGGCCATCTGCCCGATTTGGCTGCCAAGCTTTTGAGTCACCGCGCCAGCGGCAACGCCGGCACCCAGCATCGCCGTGGATTGGCCCTCAACGGCACCGGCCAGTGGTTGAGCATTGCTCCCCAGCACGTTATCAGCAGAACCACCAATCCAGCGCAGCACGCTATCGGGAATGGTGTGGATGAGGGCAAACACCTTTGTCATGACAGTAATCATCAGCACTGAATAGATGGCCAGACCCATCACGACATTGATAAACCCACCCCAAGAAGCGTTGTCTTGCATGACACTCATGCGGAACACAGCGGCAAACGTGGAGTTCAACAACTCACCGATGGGCACCAAGATGGCCACGGCACAGATGAAACCCAGCACCATCAAGGCCGGCCGCAAGGTCAGTGACAGCACCAGCATGTAGCCCTGGCCACCACGCCCCACCACGCCGTCCCCGTCGGGAGCCAAGTGGGCCACGGCCCAAAGCGGCGATGCGATGACTGCTTCAACGACCAGCACCATCCACCCCAGAACCACTCCAATCCAAAGGACGTAGGGAATCATCGGGATGACAGACGACAGAACTGCCCCCATTAGGACCAGGGGGCCAACCACCGCAAAGAACGGGCCGGTGAGCAAATCAACGACAACCATGAGCGAAATATCGCTACCCAGCCCCTTGCCGTAGACATTGCCCGCAATAACGCCGGCCGCTGTCAGTGCAATGCTGCCCACGGTGTAGATGCCGATACCCCACGACTTCATCATCTCACCGGTGTTCTTTGTGGCGACGAGCGGGTGCCCACTCATTCCATCAGGGTCCACGCCCCGACCGGCTTCCATGACCCAGCCCAAAAGCTTGTCGATGAGTTCATTAGAGCGCGGAGATCCGACCTGCCCAACCCCTGGGGCTTCAACGTCTTGCACTGCTTGGCTGGCTTCGGCCCAAAGCAACTGGGCGTGTGCATACCTGCCCATATTGTCCTGGACAGCGATTTCAGCAGAGCGGGAAGTAGCGCTGGCGATGGCGTCCTGCGAGTGCGCCAGTTTGACGAACCACGCCCCGGTAACCATCCAACCGTCTTGCTTCATGGCTTGGCTGAAACCAGCGTCTTGAAGAGCCCCCACCTGCGCGTTCACTGAAGCGCGGATGGCATCAGAGTAGGCCTGCGCTGCGGCCTTGATTTCCGGGGCTACTAGCGCAGAGTTACCAAACCCATTGTTGTCATACCGGCTCTTCGCATAGGCCTCGGCCAACGCAGACATGCGCGCATTCAAGGCGTTGAGCGCCGCCACGTGCGTGGGGAACACTTGCTTGGACAACGCGTTGGGGTCAATCAAGGAGCGAGCAAACGCGGCAGTGTTGTCTGTGGCGGGAAACTCTTTGCCCGTGGGCTTATCGAACATGGCCCGGCCGCAAGAAAAGCCCGAATCCGAGATGGCTTCAAACCCCACCTTGCTGCCCGTCTCGATAGGCTTCATGTTCACAACCAGGGGCCGCAACCCAACCGGTGACAAGTCGGTGGTCAACTTCCCGTCTTCATTCATCCCGACGCGGCAGACGTGGATGAGGAACAGGCTGCCCGCCGTCCGCTCGATGCGTTTGATTTCAGAGGGTGGAACGTAAGCCGCGCCTGCCATGGGGTTATCGGCAAATGCACCCCAGACTTGGTTGGCGATGCCCACGCCTTGGAGCGCCAGCCAGATGACCATGGCCTGCACCAGGGAGAATCCGCCGAACGTTGGCATGATGGCAGCCGCGCCCAAGGTGGTCCGGATGGGAATCCACATCGAGGACCACTTTTTGCCCAGCAACTCGCCATCGTGCGCCGTGGAAAGCGTGCCTGCCAGCAGCGTGTAGAACACGAGGATGCCGGCGACAATGAGCACTGCACTGTTGAAAGCGCCGATGGGCGCAGCCAGTTGCGACACGCCCCCGGCCCCTGTCAACTCGGGGAAAAGCTTGTCCAGGAACAGTTTTTTGGAAAGGTCGGTGTCGGGAACGTCGAACGCAAAGGCGGCAGGCGACAGGCCCAGCATCAGCAAGACCAGCAGGTAACGGCCCAGGTCATAGACGGCCCTGGTCTTTGCGGTCCAGTCGCGCAGGGCTTCCCTGGCGCAGTCGGCCGGCTTGCGGCCGATTGCCTCGGCAGTGTCGCGGAACTCTTCCACGGCCTCGGCGGTGTCAACGAACTGCACGCGACCACCGCTCACCAAAGGGCCCGTTTTGGCGGGGCGACGGCCCCGCAGGTTGGCAGGCTCAGACACGGCGCACCCCTTTGCTGGCGGGCAACGGTTCATAGGTCCACCCTGGCACCCAGTCGAGGGGATTCCTGGCCCAGACGCTCACGCCATGGAGCTCACGGCGGTCCAGTTGCATCGCCCGGAAACTGGCCCGGAAGAAGAACCCAGCCATGGCGAAGAACGCACCCAGGGCTGCCAAGCATCCGCCCAGGCTGCCATCCAGGGCGTTGCTTGCGCCGATGCCGACTGCGACGACGGCAAAGGCCAGGGTCAGGTAGGCAATGAATGCGTGCTGGCGATACAGCGTTGCCAGGTCGTCATGAGTCAAACCACGCCTGGCCACTGCATTGGCGAACGTTTCGCGGCGGTCGGTGCCCTTGCGAGTGGCCCAAAAAGCCTTCGCCGTAGCGATGGCTGAGGTGGCGTTGTCCTTGATTTCCTCGGTGTTGAGGACTTTTGCGGTCTTGTTGAGCGTTGAAGCGGTGGCCTTGGAAGCGGCCTTTTTAACAAAGCGGAACATGGGGGAAGCCTTTGCCGGGTGCCCGGCCATGGAAGGGAAAGGGGGGTGGGGTGGACATTTGTCCACCCCGGTGAAACAGTCAGGCCCCTCCCTTGGCTACCCAGAGCACGATGCCAACCAAGGCACCGAACACCAGGGCGGGAACGGGCTGCTTCCGCAGCCAAATCGTGTAGAGCAGGGCCACGGGGTAGCGCCAAGACAGAGCCGCAAGGCCCACCAGGAGGACCGCCAAGGCGGCCGCTTTCTTGGGGTTGGCCTTGGGCCAGGTGGTCACCCCGTCGAACAGGCGTTCTTCCCAGGTGCGGCCGTCATCGGGGGTTTGGGTGTCGTCGCTCATCGGGCACCCCCACGGACACGGAACAGCAAGGTGGGAAGGCGGGCCACGTCTCTTTCAAGAATGGTTTGAGGCCTGGAAGGTGGAACGCTTGGTAAAGGGTTGCTTTGG
>NZ_JBRREA010000064.1:0-22530 GCF_056759975.1 Stenotrophomonas sp. STEN031 | reverse complement strand
CCCGCCCGGGGCCGTGACGCCCCGCGCGATGTGGGGCGTGGTTTTCCCGGGGAACCGCCCGCGGGAGCTTCGCGGGGCACTACGCTTAGGCACTGTCGCGACCGCCCCCCTGTAGAGCCGAGCCATGCTCGGCTGAGGCTCTACCGGGAAAGCGCCTGCCGAGCACGGCTCGGCACTACCGCGCATTACCGGGGAGTGTCCTCCGGGCAACACCCCCGCCCTTCGACGCGCCATCCACCCAACCGATGGCCATTGATTCTGTGAGCTTTTTCAGATTTTTTTCACGATGTAATCAGGCTGTAACAAAAACATCATTTCATAGCCGCATCCGCCGGCGCTGCCGGCATTTCTCCCGCTATGGAGTGACGCATGAAGCTGCACACGACCGGTCTTGCCGCCCTCTCGCTGGCCATCGCCCTGGGCCTGTCGGCCTGTGGTGACAAGGGTAACCAGGCCGCCGCCAACCCGGACGCCGCAGGTGCGGCTGCACCGGCCGCTGGTGACAAGGTTGCCGTCGAGATCTCCGGCGCCGGCGCATCGTTCATCTTCCCGCTGGTGTCCAAGTGGTCGGCCGACTACAACGCCGCCACCGGCGCGAAGATCAATTACCAGTCGATCGGCTCCGGCGGCGGTATCGCCCAGATCAAGGCCGGTACCGTCGACTTCGGTTCGTCGGACAAACCGCTCTCCACTGAAGAACTGGCCCAGGCTGGCCTTGGCCAGTTCCCGTCGGCAATTGGCGGCGTGGTGCCGGTGGTCAACCTTGAAGGCCTGCAGCCGGGCCAGCTGCGCCTGACCGGCCCGCTGCTGGCTGACATCTTCCTGGGCAAGATCAAGACCTGGAACGACAAGGCCATTGTCGATGCCAACCCGGGCGTAACCCTGCCCGACACCAAGATCACCCTGGTGCACCGCTCCGACGGTTCGGGCACCACCTTCAACTTCTCCAACTACCTGTCCAAGGTCAGCGGCGAGTGGAAGGACAAGGTCGGCGAAGGCACCTCGGTGCAGTGGCCGGACGGCGTCGGCGGCAAGGGCAATGAAGGCGTTGCCTCCTACGTGCAGCAGATCAAGGGCTCGGTCGGTTATGTCGAGCTGGCCTATGCCCTGCAGAACAACATGCCGTATGCCTCCATGCAGAACGCTGCCGGCAGCTGGGTGCAGCCGACCGCTGAAACCTTTGCGGCGGCCGCTGCCAGCGCGGACTGGGCCAATGCCAAGGATTTCAACCTGGTGATCACCAACGCACCGGGCGCCAATGCCTGGCCGATCACCGCCACCAACTTCATGCTGATGCACAAGCAGCCGAAGGACGCCAAGCGCAGCGCCGACACCCGCGCCTTCTTCAAGTGGGCCTTCGAGAACGGCCAGGCACAGGCCAACGAGCTGCACTACGTGCCGCTGCCGGCCGAGCTGGTCACCCAGATCGAGTCGTACTGGGCTGCTGAGTTCAAGTGACGCACTGGCGCGGGGCCGCCCGGCGGCCCCGCCTTTGCCAGTGCGTCATCCCCGCGCAGGCGGGGATCGCTCGTGATTCTGCTTTTGCTGTTGCTTTTGTTCATGCCTTTGCCGCTGAAGTCACACGCAACATCAACGGCAAGAGCGATGACCCGACATTCGTCGGTTGAAAACCCCGCCTAGGCGGGAATGACGGCTTGAAGGCGATCCCCGCCTACGCGGGAATGACAAGCTCAAAGATTTTTACTCCCCCGATTCCGGGGACAGAAACACCACCGCATCCACCTGGGCCCCTGCCGCTGCCATGAATGCCATTGCACCGTCCCTAGCATCCGCGCCCACCTCACGCGATCTGCGCGATGCACGAAACGACCGGCTGTTCCGCTGGTTCCTGATCGCCACCGTGATCTTCGTCCTGGTCGCCCTGGCCAGTGCCGCCCTGTCCATGCTCTGGGGTGGCCGCCATGCGCTGCAGGAGCAAGGCCTGAGCTTCTTCTACTCCTCCGACTGGAATCCGGTGGAGAACAAGTTCGGCGCATTGGCGCCGATCTACGGCACCATCGTCACCGCCCTGATCGCCATGCTGATCGCGGTGCCGGTGAGCTTTGGCATCGCCTTCTTCCTCACCGAGGTGGCGCCGCGCTGGTTGCGCGGCCCGGTCGGCACCGCCATCGAACTGCTGGCCGGCATCCCCTCCATCATCTATGGCATGTGGGGCCTGTTCGTGCTGGTGCCGGTGATGACCGAATACGTCACCCCGTTCCTCAACGATCACATCGGCCCACTGCCGGTGATCGGCGCCTTGTTCCGCGGCCCGCCGTTGGGCATCGGCATGCTCACCGCCGGCTTCGTGCTGGCGATCATGGTCATTCCCTTCATCTCCTCGGTGATGCGCGAGGTCTTCCTCACCGTTCCCACCCGCCTGAAGGAATCGGCTTATGCGCTGGGTTCCACCAAGTGGGAAGTGAGCTGGGACATCGTCCTGCCCTATACCCGCTCGGCGGTGATCGGCGGCGTCTTTCTCGGCCTGGGCCGAGCGCTCGGCGAAACGATGGCGGTAGCCTTCGTGATCGGCAACAGCGTGCGCCTGACGCCTTCGCTGCTGGAGCCGGGCACCACCATCGCCGCGCTGATCGCCAACGACTTCGGCGAGGCCACCGAAACCTACCGCTCGGCCCTGCTGCTGCTCGGCTTCGTGTTGTTCATCGTCACCTTCGTGGTGCTGGCTCTGGCCCGCCTGATGCTGATGCGCCTGTCCCGCAAGGAGGGCAACTGATGTCCGCTTCCGCTGACTCCCTGTACCTGCGCCGCCGCGTCGTCAACAGCGTCGCATTGCTGATGGGCTGCGCTACCGCTTTGTTCGGCCTGTTCTTCCTCGGCTGGATCCTGTGGACGCTGCTGTCCAAGGGCCTGCCTGGCATCAACCTGGACCTCTTCACCAAGATGACGCCGCCGCCGATGCAGCAAGGCGGCCTGCTCAATGCCTTCTTCGGCAGCGCGGTGATGTGTGCCATGGCCATCGGCATCGGCACACCGCTGGGCGTGGCCGCCGGCACCTGGCTGGCCGAGTACGGCAATGCCCGCAAGGCCGGCACGGTGGTGCGCTTCGTCAATGACATCCTGCTGTCGGCACCGTCCATCGTGCTCGGCCTGTTCGTCTATACCCTGTACGTGATGCAGACCGGCGGCCAGTTCTCGGCATTTGCAGGCGCGCTGTCGCTGGCCTTCATCGTGTTGCCGGTGGTGATCCGCACCACCGACGAAATGCTGCGACTGGTACCGGTGCAGATGCGCGAAGCCGCACTGGCCTTGGGCGTACCGCAGTGGAAGGTGATCATGCAGGTGCTGTACCGCAGTGCCATGGCCGGCATCGTCACCGGCATCCTGCTGGCCCTGGCCCGCATCTCCGGCGAAACCGCACCGCTGCTGTTCACCGCCTTCGGCAACCAGTACTGGAACAGCAATGTGATGCAGCCGATGGCCTCGGTACCGGTGGTGATGAACCAGTTCGCCGGCAGCCCCTACGAATCCTGGCAGGTATTGGCCTGGGCAGGTGCCCTGGTACTGACCGTATTCGTCCTGTTGGTCAGCCTCTCCGCGCGCGGCCTGCTGCTGCGCAACCGCATCTCGAACGACTGAACTTAAACGATTGATTGCCATGGACCTTCCCATGAACGACCTCAGCAACGCCGTCCCGATGCAGCGCATCAACGTGCCCGCCGCCAACCAGTCGCTGCACACGCCGGCGCCGGTCAAGCTCGCTGCACGCGGCCTGGACTTCTACTACGACAAGTTCCATGCGCTGAAGAGCATCAACCTGGAGATTCCGGAAAAGCGTGTCACCGCGCTGATCGGCCCCTCCGGTTGCGGCAAGTCCACCCTGCTGCGCATCTTCAATCGCATCTACGCGCTGTACCCCAAGCTGGAAGCGCGCGGTGAAGTACTGCTGGACGGCGAGAACATCCTCTCGCCCAAGTACCCGATGAACCGCCTGCGTTCCAAGGTGGGCATGGTGTTCCAGAAGCCGGTGCCGTTCCCGATGACCATCTTCGAGAACGTGGCCTATGGCATCCGCCACCACGAGAAGTTGTCCAAGGCCGACATGGCCGTGCGCGTCGAGCAGGCGCTGCGCCAGGGCGCGCTGTGGGACGAAGTGAAGGACAAGCTCAACCAGAGCGCGCTGGGCCTGTCCGGTGGCCAGCAGCAGCGCCTGTGCATCGCCCGTGCCGTGGCCCTGCGCCCGGACGTGCTGCTGCTGGACGAGCCGACCTCGGCGCTGGATCCGATCTCCACCAGCCGCATCGAGCAACTGGTCGAAGAGCTGAAGAACGATTACACCATCGCCATCGTCACCCACAACATGCAGCAGGCAGCGCGTGTGTCCGACTACACCGCCTTCATGTACCTGGGCGACCTGATCGAGCACGACCGCACCGAGACCATCTTCTCCAACCCCTCCAAGCAGCAGACCGAGGATTACATCACCGGTCGCTTTGGCTGAGGCTGGCGCAGGCGGACCGTGACGCGGTTCGCCGCCCGCTGGATGCCTGGCCATGGACGGCCGGGCCGCACTCCGAAGCCAGATGTACGCCATGGATGGCAACGCAGCTACCGAACGAATGCAGTCCCACCCGAACCGTCTCCAGCGAGCATTCCATGAATCTTCCCAACGACCACATCGTCAAGAGCTATGACGAAGAACAGCAGCGACTGGTAACCGAGATCGTGCGCATGGGCGAAATGTCCGTTGCCCAGCTCGAAGCCGCGCTGGACGTGATCGAACGCCGCGACGAGAAGGCCGCGCAGCGCATCGTCGCCAACGACGAGGCCATCGACCAGCTTGAGCAGCAGATCAGCCACGACGTGATGCGCCTGGCGCTGCGTGGGCCGATGGCCCGCGACCTGCGCGAGATCCTCGCCGGCCTGCGCATCCCCGCCGACATCGAGCGCATCGGCGACTATGCCGCCAACGTCGCCAAGCGCTCCATCGCGCTTGCCGCGGTGCCGCCGCTGCCGCAGATCCAGGGCCTGCGCGCACTCGGCCGGCTCGCCGCGCAGCAGGTCCGCCGCGCGATGGAAGCCTATCGCGACAACGATGCCGAGGCCGCACTGAGCCTGCGCGCCGACGACGCGCGTCTGGATGCGCAGTACACCGCGCTGTTCCGCGAGTTGCTGACCTACATGATGGAAGACCCGCGCAACATCACCCCGTGCACGCACCTGCTGTTCATGGCAAAGAACCTGGAGCGTATCGGCGACCACGCCACCAACATCGCCGAGAACGTGTGGTTCCTGGTACATGGTGATGCGCCGCTGCCGCCGCGCGAGAAGCGCGACGAAACCAGCACCGTCGATCACGCCTGATCGATGGTTGTCCGGCCGCTGCCTGCATGCGCAGCGGCCGCGCTGCACCTCGTCGTGGCGGGCTGATACAGACTGGTACAAAGCGACACCCTGCAGCCTGTGTTTTTAATCACTCATTCACGCATTTTTTCCGAGTATGGACTCGTCCGCTGCACTCCCGCCGCGCACTGAGGAATTGCCATGAAGCGTATCGCTGCCACCCTCCTGGGTCTGTCCCTGCTCGCCTCCGGTGCCGCCCTTGCCGGCCCAGCGCAGGATCGTGACCGCGACGACATTCGTCGCGACAAGTCGGCCCACAGTGCTGACCAGCACGCCCAAGGCCATCGCGCCAGCACACCTGCACCGGCCGCGCACAACGGCGCCCGCCACGCATCCAGCAACAGCGCGCACCATGTCCCACGCAAGGGCGAGCGCCTGCCACAGAACCAGCGCGGCAACCGTATTGCCGATTACAGCAAGCATGGCCTGCGTCGGCCCGGACGTGGCAACGAATGGCGCAAGGTCGATGACCGCTATGTGCTGATGGCAGTCGCCACCGGGCTCATCATCGATATCGTCAGCGGCCATCGCTGATCACCATCGCCAGCTGAATCAACACGGGCCCCAAATAGGCCCGTTGCCATTCCAACGATGGCAAGGTCACGCCATTGCGCCGGACCGCTTGCTAAGCTCCAGCCTCCCCCCGGCCCAACCACCACCGGAGACACACGCAATGGCCATCGACATCCGCAAGTCCACCACCCTCGCCCTTGGCGCCGCCCTGCTCGGCGGCATGGCGGCCCCTGCTTTTGCCATGACCGACCTGGCCCAGGGCTATGCCCTCGGCGCCGGCGCCCAGACCCCGCCAACCGCCGAAGCACAAGCCGCTACCGCTACTGCACAAGGCACCGACGCCGCCGCCAAGCAGAAGGCCGAGGGCAAGTGCGGCGAAGGTAAATGTGGTGAAGGCAAGTGCGGTGCCGACAAGGACAAGCCCAAGACCGATACCGCCAAGGCTGACAGCGAAGCCGCTGCAGGCGCGGACAAAGCCACGGCCGAAGGCAAGTGTGGTGAGGGCAAGTGTGGCGGCAAGCACTAAGCCCGGCACACCCGCGCGCCACACGCCCGACCAGCGCATGCCTGCCCAGGCCAGCGCTGGCCTGGGCCTGCGGCGCTCGCTGCTCGACGCCTTGCAGGCGGCACCGGCCGGCGCATTCGACTTTCTCGAATGCGCCCCGGACAACTGGATCGGCGTTGGCGGCAGCCTGGGCGAAGCGCTGTCGGCACTGTCGCAGCGGCACCCGCTCAGCTGCCACGGCCTATCGCTGTCATTGGGTGGACCGGCCCCACTGGATGTGGAGTTCCTCGCACGGACACGGCGCTTCCTCGACCAGCACCAGGTCGCGCTGTACAGCGAGCACCTGAGCTGGTGCACGGATGATGGCCATCTCTACGAACTGCTGCCGCTGCCCTTCACTGCCGAAGCCGTGCAGCATGTGGCGGCACGCATCCGCCAGGCCCAGGACATCCTCGGCCGTCGCATCGCCGTGGAAAATGCCTCCTACTACGCTGTACCTGCGGCGGACATGGACGAGGCGGACTTCATCAACGCCGTGCTGGACGAGGCCGATTGCGACCTGCTGCTGGACGTCAACAACGTCTACGTCAACGCCGTCAACCACGGCTATGACGCGCGCGCCTTTCTTGCACGCCTGCCCTCACAACGCATTGCCAGTTACCACGTTGCCGGCCATCACGACGAAGCCGAAGACCTGAAGATCGACACCCATGGCATGCCGGTCAAGGGCGATGTCTGGGCACTGCTGGCCGATGCCTACACCATGCATGGCGTGCGCCCCACCCTGCTGGAACGCGACTTCAACTTCCCGCCACTGCCTGAACTGCTTGAAGAACTGACACGTATCCGCCAGTTGCAGCAGGCCGCCCATGGCTGAGTCACTACGCGAACTGCAGATGCGCTTTGCCGCGCACCTGCGCGACCCTCAGCAGCATGCCGCACCGACCGGCATCAACGACGCACGCCTGCAGGTGTACCGGGAGCTGTACTTCAACAATATCCAAAGCCTGCTGGCGGCCAATTTCCCGGTGATCGCACGCAGTCTGGGCGAGCCGCGCTGGCAACAGCTGGTGCGCGATTTCTGCCGTGAGCATCGAGCACATACGCCCTTGTTCCCGGAAATCGGCCAGGAGTTCATCGCCTTCCTGGACCATCGTCCGCTGGATCCGCAGGCAGCATGGCTGCTGGAGCTGGCCCACTACGAATGGATCGAACTGGCGCTGAAGATCAGCGACGAGCCGCTGCCAGCGCATGATCATGAGGGTGACCTGCTGGCGGGCAGCCCGGTCTGTTCGCCCTGCTGCCGGGCACTGGCCTACCAATGGCCGGTGCATCGGATTGGTCTGGAATATCAGCCCAACGAGCCACCGCTGCAGCCGACCTTGTTGCTGGCCCGGCGCGGGGCGGATGGCGCCATCGTGTACTCCGAACTTTCGCCGATGCTGTACCGCTTGCTGGAAAGGCTGGAGCAGTTTCCCGCGCTCAGTGGGCTTGAGCAGCTGCGGGAGTTGGCGGTTGAGGCGGGTACAGAAGCTGACGAGGAGTTCATCCGCAATGGCGCTGCGATGCTGGAGCAACTGCGGGACAAGGGCTGTCTGCTGGGCAGCTGGGCCTCCTCGCTTGGGCCGAAGGCGTAGGGAGGGTTGGGGAGGCCCTGTAGAGCCGAGCCGTGCTCGGCTGAGGCATTACCGGTAACGCCCCTGCCGAGCATGGCTCGGCACTACAGGCTCTCACGGCATTTGCAGGCGCTTGCTGACACGGCCGCTTGACCCGCTCTGCTACCCTATTGCGATGAATGAATCCGCAGAACCCACGCTTCACCGCCCCGCTTTCACGCCGATGGCGCAACGCTTCCGTGGCTTCCTGCCGGTAGTGGTGGACGTGGAAACGGGCGGCTTTGACTGCAATCGCCATGCGCTGCTGGAGATCGCCGCCGTGCCGGTGGAGATGGACGAGAACGGTCTGCTCTACCCGGGCCAGACCGCCAGTGCACATGTGATCCCGGCCGAAGGCACCGAAATCGACCCCAAGTCGCTGGAAGTCACCGGCATCGTGCTCGACCACCCCTTCCGCCTGGCCAAGCCCGAGCGCGAGGCGCTGGAGCACGTGTTCGCACCGGTGCGCGCAGCGATGAAGAAGTACAACTGCCAGCGCGCGATCCTGGTCGGCCACAACGCGCACTTCGACCTGAACTTCGTCAACGCCACCGTCGCCCGCAGCGGCCACAAGCGCAATCCCTTCCACCCGTTCAGCGTATTCGACACGGTGACCCTGGCAGGTGTGGCCTATGGCCAGACCGTGCTGGCCCGCGCGGTACAAGCTGCCGGCTTTGAATGGGATGCCAGTGAGGCGCACAGCGCGGTGTACGACACCGAGCAGACCGCCCGCCTGTTCTGCAAGATCGTCAACGCCTGGCCGCCCGCACCTGGCCGCTGATCAATGACACTCAGGCTGCGCAGGTACGTGCGCGGCCTTCTTTCTTCGCCCGCGCCAGCGCATTCTTGGCGCGCTGGTAGAACAACACCGGCGCCTGGTCCTGCTCGCCGAGTTGCACCACACCAGCACTGAAACTGACCTTGATATCGCCAGTCTCGTGCCCGCCCCACTCCGCATACTGGCCAAACAGGCGCTGCAGCCGTTGGCAGGCAATCTCGGCTTCCGGCAAGGCGGTATCGCCAAGCAACACGGCGAACTCCTTGTTGCCCAGCCGTGCCGGCATATCCGAGGCACGCAGGCTGCGCCGCATCAGATCACCCACCTCGCACAGCACCAGGTCGCCGACCGCACGCGACCATTCGGCATTGATCTGCTTGAGATGATCGATGCTCAGCACCACCAGGCTCAGCGAGCGCCCCGTGCGCCGCGCTGCCGCCATATCACGTGCCAGCGCGTCATCAAACGCGCGGCGGTTGGGCAGGCCGCTGAGATCGTCCTCATTGGCCAAGCGCTCGAATGCGTCGGCCTGTTCACGAAGCTTGTGTTCAAGTTCCGCCTTTTCCAGCAAGGCCGCTTCCAGCCGCGCGTTCTGCTGATGCAGCTGATCCGATCGCGCCTGTTCACGAGCCGCGAATTGTTGTGCTTGCCCACGCTGCTGCTTCAGCTGCATCGCCAGCCACAGCACGCCCAGCAGTAACAGTACGCACAGGCCGATGAGCAAACCCGGGAGCGGCAATACTGCCAATTGTGGGGCTGGCAAAGACACTTTCGCGGCGCCTTGCGCGCAAGCGGGTGCGGTGGCAGCTGCCACCACCAACAACAGCGCTGACTGGCGTAGATCTGCAAGGACGCTCGCCCTGCCCCACCGCGCGCGCAGCCCCCCGTTCGACCGGGTGATCGGATTGTTCCCTGCTGCCATCGTTCGTGCCCCAAGCTGATCTGCGGATACTAGCAAACCGTCGGGAGCTTGCAGGAACCAAGACTGCCCCCCGCCCGGGATTTTCGCTGGAGTGTGATTGGCAGTGTGAAAGCTTGTCGAGCCGATGACACCAAAGCCGCAGCGGCAGCGTTTGCAGGAGCGGCATAAGCCGCGAAGCTGGGTTTCTGGCAGATTGCGGCTGGAGCTTTCTGCGCTCGACAGGCCATTGGTGGCTTGCTGTTGGTGGCTCCGGGGGCATTTGTGGCTTCGCGGCTGACGCCGCTCCCACAAACATCACCGGTCTTGGCTGTTGGCTGGCCACTGCGGCGTTTCCCACCGAACGATGGCTTCCAGGCCACCTTCGGGGTGATTGCGCAGGGTCAGGCTTGCACCGTCTTTTTCAGCCAGCGCACGGGCGATGGTCAAGCCCAGGCCGGCGCCGCCGGTCTCGCGCGAGCGCGAGGTCTCCAGGCGCAGAAATGGGGTGAACACAGCCTCCAATTCGTCCGCAGCCAATCCTGGCCCGCTGTCACGCACCCGCACCTCGACAGCATCGCCATCGCGGCGCGCGCTTAAATGCACACTGCGGCCATACTTCACCGCGTTGTCAACCAGATTGGAGAACAAACGCCGCATCGCCAACGGCCGCAGCATCATCACCGCACCGCTCCCCTGCTCCAGCACCGCGTCATGACCGGACTCGGCGGCGTCCTCGACCACGCTTTCCAGCAGTGAGTCCAGGTCCAGCGCCGCGCGTTGCTCGGCGCTCTCGGCGCTGCGGGCGAGCTCCAGTCCTTCACGGATCAAGGCCTGCATCGCAGCAAGATCGCCGATCAGGCGCTCGCGCAATGGCTCGTCCTGAACGTTTTCCAGGCGCAGTCGCAGCCGCGTCAGCGGCGTCTGCAGATCATGAGTGATCGCCGCCAGCATCTGCGTGCGTTCGCCCAGGTGCCGCTGCAGGCGCTTCTGCATGGCATTGAAAGCTTCGGCGGCGCGCTGCACTTCCAATGGCCCGCTCACCGGCAGGGGTTCGCGCTGCAGGTCGTGCCCAAGCTCGGTGGCGTGATTGGCCAGCCGCTGCAAGGGTGAACTGGCAATGCGTGCAACCACATAAGCGAGCAGGCCAATCGCCAATACCAGCAGCGACAGGAACCAGGGGTCGAATGCCGAAGCGGTGCGTCGTGCCACCGCCGGGTATTCCAGCGCCAAGCGCAGCGGCGTGCCATCGGTGAGCGTCAATTCCACCAAGCGGCAGCGCGGCGGGGTGAACGCAGGGTCGCGATCACGTGAATGCTGTGGCCGAGGCCCGCGCCCGGGCGGCGGCAGGAATTCCGGCAACGGCGGCATGCAAGCGCGGAAGCTGCTGGCACGCACCTGCGCGCTGGCAACTGCGCCACCGCGTGCGCTCAGCACCGCCATCAGTGCCTGATCCACATCACCGGTGCGGAACTCGCCTTTCACCTCACGCACGCTGGGTCCGCCCACCGCCAACAGGCGGCTGCGCAGCTCCGGGTTGCCGTCCAGCAGATTGACGAAGCCCTGCAGGCGGTCGGCGATACGGGCAAGGTTCTGCCGTTCGAATTCTTGCTGGCGGCGGCTCTCGGCCAGCAGCGTGGCACCTATGGCGGCCACCATCATGCCGACGAGCAGGATGACGAACAGCCGCCCCGCCATCGACGACAGGAACAGGCGCAGCCGCTTCATTCCAGCGTCACCGCACTGGCGAACACGTAGCCCTCGTTGCGTACCGTCTTGATCAGGCCATCGGCCCCGGCGTCTCCCAGCTTCTGCCGCAGGCGGCTGATCTGCAGGTCGATGGCGCGGTCCTGGGATTCATAGCTGCGTCCGCTGCTCAGCGACACCAGCTGCTCGCGCGACAACACCTTGTTGGCATGCGCAACCAGCACCCGCAACAAGCGGAACTCAGCGCCGGACAGCATCACCACGCGCTTGGCCGGGTCGATCAGATGGCGATGTTCGAGGTCGAACACCCAGCCGGAGAACACCGCCCGACGCATCGCCAGTGGCTCAAGGTTGGCCGGTAGCGCCTCGGTGCGACGCAGCACATTGCGGATACGCGCCAGCAGCTCGCGCGGCTCGAAGGGTTTGGCCAGGTAATCGTCCGCGCCCATCTCCAGGCCCAGAACGCGGTCAATCGGCTCGCTGCGCGCGGTCAGCATGATCACCGGCGTGGTCGAGCGCACGCGTAGTTCGCGGCACAAGGCCAGGCCATCTTCGCGCGGCAGGTTGAGGTCCAGCACGATCAGGTCAATGTGCTCGCGCGCCAGCACCTGGCGCATCTGGTTGCCATCGGCCGCCGTGCTCACCGCGTAGCCTGCCCGGCCCAGCTGTTCGGCCAGCAGGTTGCGGATGTCACTGTCGTCGTCTACCACCAACAAGCGGTGCAAGGTCTGTTTTTCCGTCATGGGTCAATGATCCATGCTAGCGGATCGTCGTGCGCGCCCGTGCATGTATCCACGAGTATCAACACCCACGCTTGATACACAGCGACACATGGCTGGCTGAACCTGATACACGCCGACACATACTGTGCCTTGAGGCTGAACAGGGCGCTGACCACACTGGCATCAACGCCGCACGCTGCGGCCCAGCCTGAGTGCCTGATCACCGTGAAGCTGCTGCCCTCCTCCCGCCGCAACCGCCTCCTGCTTGCCGCTGCCATCGTCGCCCTGATCGCCGGCGGCGTGTTCTGGGCCACGCGCAAGCCCGCTACCCCTTCAATGGCCACCTCGCCGGTCAGCCGCGGCGACCTGGAACAGACCGTCGATGCCACCGGCGTGATCGATGCCTACAAGCTGGTCAGCGTTGGTGCGCAGGCTTCGGGCCAGATCAAGGTGCTGAAGGTGCAGTTGGGTGATGTGGTCAAGCAGGGCGACCTGATCGCCGAAATCGATTCGGTCACCCAGGAAAACAGCCTGAAGAACGCCGAAGCCGCGTTGGAAAACATCCGCGCCCAGCGTGCGGTGCAGACCGCCTCGCTGAAGGAATCGGAGCTGGCCTTCGCCCGCCAGAAGGAGATGCTGGCCGCCGAAGCCACCTCGCGCGCCGACTATGAGTCGGCCGAAGCCAACCTGGCCAGCACCCGCGCGCAGATCCGCGCGCTCGATGCGCAGATCCGCCAGCGCGAAACCGAGCTGGGCACCGCCCAGGCCAATCTCGGCTATACCCGCATCACCGCGCCCATCGATGGCACCGTGGTGGCGGTGGTGGCCGAAGAAGGCCGCACAGTGAACGCCAACCAGTCGGCGCCGACCATCGTCAAGCTGGCGCGGCTGGACCTGGTCACGGTCAACGCTGAAATCTCCGAAGCCGACGTGGTCAAGATCAAGCCCGGCATGCCGGTCTATTTCACCATCCTTGGCAACCCCGATCACAAGTACGAGGCCACGCTGCGCACGGTGAACCCGGCGCCGGCCTCGATCAGCACCGACAGCACCAGCTCCAGCAGCTTCTCCTCTTCCAGCTCCAGCACGGCGGTGTACTACAACGCCTTGTTCGACGTGGAGAACCCGGACGGCACCCTGCGCATCGACATGACCGCGCAGGTGTCGGTGATGCTGGCCCAGGCCAAGGACGCGCTGCTGATCCCCACCGTCGCGCTCGGCCCCAAGGTGCCGGAAGGCGGCCGTGGCCCCGGCGCGAATGCCGCCAATGGCGAGCAGCGCGCCGCCCGCAGCAAGCAGGAAGGCCAGCGCCAGCAGCGCCGCCAGCCGGAAGCCGCCGCACTGGCCAAGAGCAACAGCTACCTGGTCCGCGTGGTCAACAAGGACGGCCAGCCGGAGCCGCGCACGATCAAGGTCGGCCTCAACAACGGTTCCAACGTCGAAGTGCTGGAAGGCCTGAAGGAAGGCGAGCTGGTCGTGGTGGGCGAAGTCACCGCCGGCGAGAAATCCAGCAGCAACCAGCGCGGCCCGATGGGCCCGATGATGGGTGGGCCGCGCCGATGAGCCAGCCGCTGCTGCAACTGCGCGACCTGCGTCGCGAGTTCCCGGCCGGCGAGGAAACCATCGCCGTGCTGAAGGACGTCAACCTCGACATCCACGCCGGCGAGATGGTCGCCATCGTTGGCCAGTCCGGCTCGGGCAAGTCGACGCTGATGAACATCCTCGGTTGCCTGGACCGCCCCACCGTCGGCTCCTACAAGGTGGCCGGCCGCGAGACCGGGCGCATGCAGCCGGACGAGCTGGCCGAGCTGCGCCGCGAGCATTTCGGTTTCATCTTCCAGCGTTATCACCTGTTGGGAGATCTGGATGCGCGCGGCAACGTGGAAGTGCCGGCCATCTATGCCGGCACCCCGGCCGAGGCCCGCCGCAGCCGCGCCGAGGCGCTGCTTGCGCGGCTGGGCCTGAGTGACCGCATGGGCCACAAGCCGGGCCAGTTGTCCGGCGGCCAGCAGCAACGCGTGTCGATCGCGCGTGCGCTGATGAACGGCGGCGAGGTGATCCTGGCCGACGAGCCCACCGGTGCGCTGGACAGCGCCTCCGGCGAGGAAGTGATGGCCATCCTCGGCGAGCTGCATGCCGAGGGCCAGACCATCATCATCGTCACCCACGACATGCACGTGGCCGAGCACGCCCAGCGCATCATCGAGATCCGCGACGGCGAGATCATCGCCGACCGCCGCAACGACAAGGTGCCGGCGCTGCAGAAGCAGCAACGCCCTACCCCACAGCCCAGCACCGGCAATGCCTTCCAGGCCGCACGTGATCGCTTCGTCGAAGCTTTCCGCATGGCCTTGTTGGCAATGAACGCACACCGCCTGCGTACCTTCCTGACCATGCTCGGTATCATCATCGGCATCGCCTCGGTGGTGTCGGTGGTGGCGATGGGCAATGGCTCGCAGCAGCAGATCCTGCAGAACATTTCCTCGCTGGGCACCAATACCATCGACGTCTACCCGGGACGTGGCTTTGGCGACATGCGTTCGGGTCGCGTGCAGACGCTGAAGAGCAGCGATGCCGAGGCCTTGGCCACGCAGAGCTACATCGACAGCGTCACCCCCAGCGTGTCCAGCTCGGTGACCGCACGGGTCGGCAACAAGGCTGCCTCGGCGCAGGTTGCCGGCATTGGCGACCAGTACTTCCGGGTCAAGGGCATGACCCTGGTCAGCGGGCGCTACTTCGACGAAAGCGAAGTAAAGAGTCTGGCCCAGGTGGTGGTGATCGACGAGAACACCCGCAGCCAGCTGTTCGGCAGCGACGACCCGCTGGGCCAGGTGGTCTTGCTGGGCAATGTGCCGGCCCGCGTGATCGGCGTGGCCAAGCGCCAGTCGATGGGCTTTGGCGGCAGCACCAACCTCAGCGTGTGGGTGCCCTACACCACGGTGATGGCACGCATGCTCGGCCAGACCTACCTGAGCAGCATCACCCTGCGGGTCAAGGACGACACGCCGATGGATGCCGCGCAGTCGGCCATCACCAAACTGCTGACCCTGCGCCACGGCACCGAGGATTTCTTCCTCAGCAACACCGCCGAGATCCGCGAGACCATCGAATCCACCACCAAGACCATGACCCTGCTGATCGGCGCCATCGCCGCGATCGCGCTGGTGGTCGGTGGCATCGGCGTGATGAACATCATGCTGGTGTCGGTGACCGAGCGTACCCGCGAGATCGGCGTACGCATGGCCGTGGGTGCGCGCCAGAGTGATATCCGCCAGCAGTTCCTGATCGAGGCGGTGCTGGTCTGCCTGCTCGGCGGCGTGCTCGGCATCGCGCTGGCGCTGTCCATCGGCTGGGCGTTCCAGACCTTTGGTGCCAGCTTCACCCTGATGTTCTCCACCGGCTCGATCATTGCCGCCTTTGCCTGCTCGACCCTGATCGGCGTGGCGTTCGGCTTCCTGCCTGCCCGCAATGCCGCCCAACTCGACCCGGTCGAGGCCCTGGCCCGCGAATGAAGATGACCATGAACCTACTGCGTCCCCTGCTGCTCTCCACCGCACTGACCGCCGCCCTGGCCGGCTGCGCCAGCACCCCCAGCGCCGACCCGGCCGCCGAGCTGCGCGTGCCCGCCGTCTATGGCCGCGGCGATGCCGCCGCCAATACGCCGGTGCAGGCGGTTGCGCACGAAGTCACCGCGCCGGTCGCCGACGTGCACGCCGATGCCTGGTGGCAGGGCTTTGCCGACCCCCGTCTGGACCGCCTGATCGAAGCCGTGCTGGCCCGCAATACCGACATGGCCTCGGCCGGGCTCAAACTCGAACGCGCCCGCGCCCAGGCCGGCCTGGCCACGGCCGATCTGTGGCCGCAGGCCAATGGCTCGGTGAGTGCCAGCGGCAGCCGCAGCATCGACAGTGGCGACGACTGGTCGCGCAACCACAGCGCCAGCGTCTCGCTGGGTTGGGAACTGGACCTGTGGGGCAAGCTGCGCGGCCAGCGCGACATCGCCCAATGGGAGGCGCAGGCCACCGCGCAGGACCTGCAGAACACGGTACTGAGCCTGGTCGGCCAGAGCACCGATCTGTACTGGCAGCTGGGCTATCTCAACCAGGCAATTGCAACGGGCCAGGCCAATCTCGAACGCCTGCAGCGCACCGCTGCCCTGGTGCAGACCCAGTTCGATGCGGGCGGTGTATCGCGGCTGGAAGTGCGCCAGGCGCAGCAGAACATCGAGAGCCAGAAGGCCGCGCAATCGCAGCTGGAACAGCAGCGGGTGGAAACCCGCAACGCGCTGACCGTCTTGCTGGATGGCCAGCCGTGGCCGCTGGCCGATGAGCCGCAGAACCTGGATATCGCGCAGAGCCCGACCCTGGCCGAAGGCCTGCCGGCCGAGCTGCTGGCACGCCGCCCCGACCTGCGCGCGGCCGAACTGCGCCTGCGGCAATCGCTGAAGAACATCAAGGTCACCGCCACCAGCTATTACCCGAGTCTGAGCCTGAGTGGTTCGGCAGGCAGTTCCGCAACTTCGCTGGGTGATGTGCTGACCAACCCGGTGGCGACACTGGGTGCTGGCCTGAGCCTGCCGTTCCTGAAATTCCGGCAGATGCAGCTGGATATCAAGTCGGCGGACCTTTCCTACCAGATCGCCGCCAATGATTTCCGTCGCACGCTGTATACCGCGCTGTCGGAAGTGGACAACGCCTTGTCGGCACGCACGCGCCTGGCTGAGCAGGTCGCTGCGGCGCAGGCCTCGTACGACGAAGCGGTGGAGATCGCGCGTTTGTATGAGGTGCGTTATCGCGCTGGTGCTACCGATCTGCGCACCTGGCTGGAAGCGGAGCAGACCCGTCGCAATGCAGAGCTGTCGCTGGCTCAGACCAAGCGCAGCCAACTGGTGAATGATGTGACGCTTTACAAGGCGCTGGGTGGTGGGGCCTCTTGAGCCCCTCTCCCTCCGGGAGAGGGGTTGGGGAGAGGGCCGAGCGGAGAAGCAAACGCTGGAAGGCCGAGAAGCTGAAGAGCTCCCCTCATCCGCCCTTCGGCCACCTTCTCCCGCAGGCGGGAGAAGGGACTTCGCTTGGCATCGCTTGAATCTGCAGTACTCCGAGCCCCCTACTGCCCCGGCGCGTGCACCCCATGCCGCTGCAAAACTTCCCGCACCTTGTCCAGCGGAATCGCCTCCACCGTCTGTCCATTACCACTCACCGTGGTCGCCATGAACAAGGCGTTGTAGACCGATTCTTCCACCGCATCCACGCTGGCCTGGAACACCGCACTCATCTGCTCGTTGGCCAACTCGGTGGTCTGCAACTGCGCGGCATCAAACCCGCGCCGCACCGATGCCGCCGTTGAAAACGCCAGCACATAGTCGCCACTGCCGTTGGACGCAGAACTGCCGGTACGCCCCAGGCCCATCATCCCGCGCGAGGCCAGGCGCCGCAGGTTGCGGTCGGACAAGGGCGCATCGGTGGCCACCACAATGATCACCGAGCCATCGCCGCGATCATCGGCAAGCCCGCGCACATTGCCCTGCGCGGCAACCGCATTCTGGAACGCGTAGCGGTCCAGCTCGCGACCGACCGGCGCGCCTTCCACCTGCAGCACGCCGCCAAAATTGGCCTGCACCAGCACGCCCACTGTCCAACCGCCCAGGCTCTCGGGCAGCTTGCGCGAGGAGGTGCCAATACCGCCCTTCCAGCCGAACGCGACCGTACCGGTGCCTGCACCCACGCTGCCTTCCTGCACCGGACCGCTCTTCGCACCTTCCAACGCACGGCGCACGGCATCGGCGGTCACCGGCCGGGCGCGGATGTCATTGAGGCCACCGTCATTGGTCTCGCCGACCACCACGTTCAAGGAGCGCACCTGCTGCATGTCCGGTTGCGCCAGCATCCACTCGGCCATTGCATCGGCGGCCTTCCACACGCAGAGCGTGCAGGTCAGCAGGATTGGGGTCTCCAGCTCGCCCAGTTCGTTGACCTGGGTGCTGCCGACGAATTTGCCAAAGCCATTGCCAACATGCAGCGCCGCCGGCACCCGCGAGCGATAGGCGTTGCCGGGGTGCGGCAGGATCGCGGTAACGCCAGTGCGCACGGTGTCGCCCTCACGCAAGCTCACCTGGCCAACGCGCACGCCAGCCACGTCGGTGATCGCGTTGTTGCTACCGGGCGCGAAGATGCCGGGGGCGACGCCCAGATCACGGGCGCGTACGCGCAGGCTGTCACGGGCGGCGGTGTCCTGCGGGGCGGCGTCGTGGGCCGCGACGCCCAGGGCACAGAGCCCCGCCAGCGCCACGGTCAATTGCAGGAAAAGACGAGGCGGCGTGCGGGGCATGAGGTTCCTTACAGGCGTTGGCGGACGGCCTCGAACAATGCCACACCCGTCGCCACGGATACATTGAGGCTTTCGATATCGCCCGGCATCGGGATGCGCACCAGCTGGTCGCAGGTTTCACGGGTCAGGCGGCGCATGCCGTCACCCTCGCCACCCATCACCAGCGCCACGTTGCCGCGCAGGTCGAGCTGGTGGATGGTGGCGTCCACTTCACCGGCCAGGCCGTAGACCCATACGCCCAGCTTCTGCATCTCCTTGATCGTGCGGACCAGGTTGGTCACCGCCACCACCGGGATGCGGTCGGCAGCGCCGGCACTGACCTTGCGCACGGTGGCATTGACCGGCGCGCTCTTGTCCTTGGGAATCACCACCGCGGTGACACCGGCGGCAGCGGCGCTGCGCAGGCAGGCACCGAGGTTGTGCGGGTCCTGCACCTCGTCCAGCACCAACACCAGCGCCTTGCCTTCAGCGGCTTCGATCAGGCCGGACAGCTCGTTCTCGGCCCACAGCTTGGGCGCGGCGTAACGCGCAACCACGCCCTGGTGGCGGACCTGGCCGGCGACGCCGCCCAGCGCCTGGGCGTTGACCTTGCGCACGTCGATGCCCTTGCGCAGGGCTTCTTCCTCGATTTCGACCAGGCGCGGGTTCTTGGCGCCGGCCTCGATCAGGACCTCACGGACGTTTTCGGGGTCTTTCTCGATCGACGAAGCAACGGCATTGACGCCGACGATCCACTGGTTCTGCTTGCTCATGGGCGTCACATGGGGACTTCTGGGGGTGGCAATGGTAGGCCGATTCGGCCCCGCCCGCAGCTGCCACCGGCCTGCGGGGGACGGGAAAGGCGGCTCCGCCATGGCGGAGCCACCTCCTGCATCAGTACTTCTGTTTGACCCGCTTGGCCGGCTTACCGCGTTCGGGCAGCGGCGGCAGGCCTTCGTCCAGCGGCTCGCCATCCAGTTTTTCAATCAGCCGGAAGTCGATCTTGCGCTCTTCCATGCTGGCCTTCAGCACCAGGATGCGGACCCGGTCGCCGAGCCGGAATTCGTTGCCGCGACGGTCACCGCTCAAGGTCTTGCGGATCGGATCGAACTGGTAATAGTCGTGCGGCAGCTGGGTCACGTGGACCAGACCGTTGACCTTGGACTCGTCCAGCTCGACGAACAGGCCGAAGCTGGTCACGCCACTGATCACGCCATCGAACTGGCCGCCGACGTGCTTTTCCATCCATGCGGCACGGAAGCGCTCGTCCACCTCACGCTCGGCCTCATCGGCCCGGCGCTCGCGCTCGGAACACTGCAGCGCCAGTGCTGCCATCTCGCGCGGCGTATAGGTGTATTTCTCGCGCGGGCCGCCGGTCAGCGCGTACTTGATGGCACGGTGTACCAGCAGGTCGGGATAGCGACGGATCGGCGAGGTGAAATGCGCATAGGCCTCCAGCGCCAGACCGAAGTGGCCGTTGTTGTCCGGCGAATACACCGCCAGTGACTGGCTGCGCAGCAGCACCGACTCCAGCAGCGCCGCATCCGGGCGCTCGCGCACCTTCTTCAGCAGCTTGGTGTAATCGCCCGGCTGCACCTTGCTCCACGCCGGCAGGCTCAGCTTGAACTCCTTGAGGAACTCCAGCAGGTCGGCGTACTTGGATTCCGGCGGACGCTCATGCACGCGGAACGGTGCCGGGATATGGGTGGACAGCAGGTAGCGCGCGGCTTCCACGTTGGCCGCGATCATGCATTCCTCGATCAGCTTGTGGGCGTCGTTGCGCACCATCATGCCGGCCTGGGTGACCTCGCCGCGGTTGTCCAGCACAAAGCGAACTTCCGAGGATTCAAACTCGATGGCGCCACGGCGCTCGCGCGCCTTGGACAGGATGCGGTAGAGCTGGTGCAGGTTCTGGATCTGCGGCAGCAACGGGCCGATGAAGGCCTTGGCGTCGGCATCCTCCTCGCCCACCGCGCCCCATACCTGGGTATAGGTCAGGCGCGCATGCGAGTTCATCACCGCTTCGTAGAATTTCGAACCGCTGACCTGGCCATCGCGGCCCACCTGCATGTCGCAGACAAAGCACATGCGGTCTTCCTTCGGCCGCAGCGAGCAGATGCCGTTGGACAGCGTCTCCGGCAGCATCGGCACCACGAAGCCGGGGAAGTACACCGAGGTGGCGCGGCGCTGGGCCTCGTCATCCAGCGGCGTGCCGGGCCGCACGTAGTTGGAGACGTCGGCGATGGCCACCACCAGCCGGAACCCATCGCGGTTCGGCTCGCAATACACGGCGTCGTCGAAGTCCTTGGCGTCTTCACCATCGATGGTGACCAGCGGCAGGGAACGCAGGTCCACGCGCTTGCCGATCATCGACGACTCCACCGTCATCGGGATGGCGGTGGCTTCGTCCAGCACTTCCGGCGGGAACTCATACGGCAGCTCGTGGCCGTGGATGGCGGTTTCCACCACCAACGACGGGGTCAGCTTGTCGCCCAGCACGGCGATGATCTTGCCGATCGGCGGACGACGCGAGTCCGGCGCATGGGTCAGTTCGCAGACCACCAGCTGGCCATCCTTCGCCCCGCCGGTTGCATCGGCCGGGATCTGGATGTTGCGCTGGATGCGTTTGTCGTCCGGCACCACGTAGTAGATGCCGGCCTCCACGCTGAAATGACCGATCAGGCGATTGACGCCGCGCTCCAGCACGCGCGCGATGGCGCCTTCGCGGCGGCCACGGCGGTCGATGCCGGTGACATTGGCCAAGGCGCGGTCGCCATGCATGACCTTGCGCATCTCGTAGGGCGACAGGAACAGGTCGTCGCCGCCTTCGTCCGGGCGCAGGAAACCAAAACCTTCCGGGTTGGCGATGACCACACCCGGGATTAGGCTCAACTGGCTGACCGGTGCGAAGCCGCCGCGGCGGTTCTGCACCAGTTGGCCGTCGCGCACCATCGCGCCGAGGCGCTTGGACAGCGCTTCAGCGCGATCCGGTTCGGTCAGGCCCAGGGCTGCACCGATTTCCTCGGCGTTCTGCGGGCCTTCGCAGCGGTCCAGCAACTGCAGGATGGCCTCGCGGCTGGCGATGGGCTGCGCGTAGCGCTCGGCCTCGCGGGATGCATAGGGATCATCGAAGGCCGCCACCGGCGGACCCGACTTGCGACGGCCGCGCACGAAGCTCTGCGGCGCGGCATCGTCGGTGAATTTGCGTTTGCCGGGTTTGGCGGCGGCGCGAGGGCCGGCCTTGCCTGGCTTGGCCGCCGACTTCGCCGGCGCGGACAGACTCTCCGGCATCCACGGCGGCAGCTTGGCACTTTTTGCTTTGGGGGCTTTGCCCGGCGCCTTGCCCGGCTTGCTGCCGGTGGCGGACTTGCGGGCCTTGTCGGCCCCAGTGGTCTTTTTGTTTTTCATCAGCCTCCATGGTACATGGACACAGGTGTACAGGGTGCGCACACGGTCACTGCGGATGTTTGTGAAAAAGCGTTGACAAAGATGCGCATCCTCTTCAAACTGCGCGGCCTGAAGTGCCCAGGTGGCGGAATTGGTAGACGCACTAGCTTCAGGTGCTAGCGGGGGCAACTCCGTGGAGGTTCGAGTCCTCTTCTGGGCACCACGTTTCAAGATCAAACCCGCGAAAGCGGGTTTTTTCGTTTCTGCGGTTCGAACAAACAGGCCACGGTAGCCCTGGTAAGCGCAGCTCACCCGGGTTTCCTACCCAAGCAATCCGCTGCAGATGCCCCGGGTGCGCTGCGCTTACCCGGGCTACGCTGATCGGGCTTTTTCTTCACAAACCTGTTGACGGCACCAGAAACGTCCTACATAATCTCGCTCCTGAGTCGCCCAGGTGGCGGAATTGGTAGACGCACTAGCTTCAGGTGCTAGCGGGGGCAACTCCGTGGAGGTTCGAGTCCTCTCCTGGGCACCATGACTCAAACGAAACAACCCGCGAAAGCGGGTTTTTTTGTGCCCGCAATTTTTACCGGTAGTGCCGAGCCATGCTCGGCAAAAGCCTTACCGATAATCCCGACGATAATGCCGAGCCATGCTCGGCAGAGGCCTTACCGATGGCGCCTCATGCCGAGCATGGC
>NZ_JBRREA010000063.1:0-22982 GCF_056759975.1 Stenotrophomonas sp. STEN031 | reverse complement strand
AACATACCCCCGGCGGAAGCGGAGGCGGCGTACTACGCCGGCAACACGGGTCACGCCATCGCGGCGTGACTCAAACGAAATGGCCTCCGGAGAAGCCGGGGCGATTCAGTATTACGCGAGCTCGATCGTTGGGAGGGAAAGCTCACATGGCCTCTTTTTTGTGATCGCGTCGCCAAAGTCATTGGCGTGGAATCCGTCTCCAAGCACACGATGTATCTGTATCCAACGATTAAAGAGGGGTTTCAGAGGAGACAAAAGGATCTTCGACTGGCAGCGCATGCAAAGCCGAGAGACTTCACGCTACAGACTGCCACCAGACATATAGTGAACTTGGAGGCTCAAGTTGCACGGCTCGAGGCGACGAATGAATTACTTCTCGATCAGTTCCGTCGTTGGCAATACAACGCGTATGCAAACAATGTTCGGATGGACTTGCTCGCATTGGACAAGCCATTACCTGAGGTGAATCGGTCGGGCCGTCGCGAAAAGAAGGGGCGCAAGGGTAAAGCTGCCAAAGAGAACCTTTGAACGTATGAGGCTCCGTTTGACCGTGAGCCGAGATTTGGTCTCGTGTCGTGAGACGGCGTCACGTGAAAGTTATACCAAGGGGATCTGCAACACATGTCATCTGTAACACTTCACGAACTCGAATCTCATTTGTGGGAGTCCGCCAACATACTGCGCGGGCCCGTAGATGCGGCCGACTTCAAGACGTACATCTTCCCACTGTTGTTCTTCAAGCGGATCTGCGACGTCTGGGACGAGGAGTACCAAGAGATCGTCGAGGAGAGCGGTGACGCCGAACTGGCCATGTTCCCCGAATCCCACCGCTTTCAGATCCCGGATGGCTTCCACTGGGACGACGTTCGTGCCAAGGCCACCAATGTCGGCACGACCCTGCAGCGGGCCATGCGCGAGATCGAGAAGGCCAACCCGGATACTCTCTATGGGGTCTTTGGCGACGCCCAATGGTCGAACAAGGAGCGCCTGTCCGACGCCCTCCTCAAGGATTTGATCGAGCACTACTCCCGCCTTCCGCTGGGCAACAAACAGGTCCGGTCTGACGTGCTGGGCGACGCCTACGAGTATCTGATCAAGAAGTTCGCCGACGTCACCAACAAGAAGGCCGGCGAGTTCTACACCCCTCGCAGTGTGGTCCGGCTGATGATTGAGATGCTCAATTCAAAGCTCAGGGGATGCGACCTCGTCAGCTTACGACTGCGAGATGTGTCCCACGGTGGAGTGATCGCGAAGCGGGCGATCGTGCTGCAGCGAAAGATTGATCGGCCGGTGCAGTTCGAGCTAACGGACTTAACCAGAGCTTCGGTTGCCGAGTGGGCCCGGCAGGCTCAGATTATGCTTGGAGCATACTTGTTCCCTGGCCGAGCCAAGCATGTCGGACATCTATCGACCAGGCAGTACGCTCGTATCGTCTCATCGTGGGTCACTGCCATTGGCCTCGACCGACACAACTACGGCACGCACAGCATGCGTAGAACGAAGGCATCTTTGATATATCGGCGCACGAAGAACCTGCGGGCCGTCCAGATCCTTCTGGGCCACACCAAGCTCGAGAGCACTCTGCGCTACCTCGGGATCGAGGTTGAGGACGCGCTAGAGATGTCCGAACAGACGGAGGCCTAAGCAGCAAGCGGTTCCCAAGCGGCCTCCGGGCTCGGTTTCGCAGGCCGCTTCCGAAACGCGCGCACATGAGGGCGTTTAAGTACATGAATCAACTCACATTTGTGATGGTCAACTTGACCTAATGTGATTCGAGTTATACTGAGCCTGTAGTCGGGGTATGCGGGCTGCTCTGCTGGCCGCATAAAGTTCGATCGACGCACTGACTTTTTCTGATCTAGGCATCTTAGAGGCCGGGTTGAAAAGCTGCAATCACGCACGGCGATGGGTGCGGTACAGGGGAAATTCGAAGTGATGAAGCAATCTTGCGCGGTGGAACGTGTCGCTGCGTTTGCGCGCGCGAAATTTGAATTGCTCCAGCGGGAGCATTCGCAGCGATCCACGTCGACATCCTCGCTCTGGCGGCGACTGGCGTTGCTGGCGCTGTGCTGCGTAGCACCCACGGCTTTCGCGGCCGACCTGCAGATCAGCAACCTGTCCGACACCGGGTACGACCCGACGCCAGTCGGCGGTCCCGTCGTCTACCACGTGGTAGTCGAGAACGGCGATATCGACACGGTCTCCGACGCGGTCGCCCTGTTCGACCTGCCGGCCGGTGCCACGCCGGGCACGTTGCCGGCGTTCTGCGCGAGCCTGGGCGGTTCGCCGGTTCGTATCCGCTGCGACATCCCCACGCTGACGCAGGCATCGTCCTCGGTTGCGTTCGATATCCAGATGAACACGGCGGGGATGGCCGCAGGTACCGTGCAGATCCATAGCGCCGTGGGTTTCGCCGGCATGCTGCCTGCTGCGGGCGAGGCGCTCAACACGCTGCCGCCGTCGCATCCGTTCTTCGGCAGCGACAGCGACACCGACAACAACCAGCTCAGCCAGGGCACCACGCTGCAGCAGTCGGGCGACCTGCGCCTGCAGAAGACCGCGACGCCGTCGCCGGTAATCGGTGGCGGCGAGGTCACGTATACCCTGCAGGTGTTCAACGACGGTCCGAATGCGTCGTCCGGTTTCAACGTGGTGGACACGTTGCCTGCCGGCGTCACGCTGGTGGCCGGCAGCTTCATCGGGCCCGGCTGGACCTTCAACGCCGGCACGATGACGGCGACCCACGCCGGTGCCGTCGCCAATGGCGACAGCGCGTCCTTCAGCTTCCGCGCCAAGGTCAATGTCGGCAGCGGCAACATCACCAACGCCGCCGTGGTCAACGCCGGTGCGATGCCGGATCCGAACGTGGGCAACAACACCGACGAGGTGACCACGCCGGTCACGCCCGGTGCCGACCTGATGATCAGCAAGAGCGCCAATCCTGCGCCTGCGGTCGCCGGCGAGCCGGTGACGTTCAACATCCAGGTGCGCAATCTCGGCCCGAGTGCCGCGACCAATCCGCGCTGGACCGACACGCTCCCGACCGGGTTCACCGTGACCGGCGGCAACCAGCCCGCCGGCTGGACCTGTGCGACGACGAGTGGCGACACGGTGCGTGGTTGCACCTTCGCGGGCAATCTCGCCGTCGGCGCGATCGTCAATTTCACCGTTCAGGCGGTGGTGCCGTCCAACGGCACCAACAGCAGCGGCAACGTCACCAATACGGCCACCGTGACGTCCGACACGCCGGATGCGGTATCGACCAACAACACCGGCAGCACCACGTTCAGCGTGGTGCCGGATGGTGCGGATCTCGGCCTGGCGAAGCGCAAGGCGCCGGCACTGGTCGCGATCTGGCCGGGCAGCGGTGACGACAGCGACAGCCGCATGACCTCGACCATCGAGGTGCACAACTATGGCCCGCGCGCAGCCACCGGCAACGTGCGCGTGGTGGACGTGCTGGCCGCGGGCGAGGAGTACGTGAGCGGCGGCAACGCGGGCGAGTGGTCGTGTTCCGTCGCGCCGCCGACGTGGAACGGGGGCGGACCGGCGCAGGTCGTCACCTGCGATCTCGATGCCTCGCGGTATCCGTTGGCGAGGAACGCGGATGCGCCCGACCTGCGCATCATCACGCGTGCGCGCAGCGCCGACCTGGCGCTGACCAACAACGCGTGCACCGGCGGCTCGGGCGGTTCGCTCGAGCCCATCACCGGCAGCATCGACGAAGACCGCAACCCCAACAACGACTGCGCAGGCGATGGCACGCGCACCACCAACGATCGCGTCGACCTGCAGATCGAAAAGTGGACCAACGCGCCCGGTGCCGGCGACAACACCATCGCGGTGGGCGTCAACAGCTTCACCTACACCCTGCGCGTGACCAACCTGGCGATCACCGACGCGGTGCCGGCCACCGGCATCGTGGTGAACGACACGCTGCCCGGCTTCGTGCCGGCGTCCGGTGGGCTGCCCAGCACAGGCATCACCGTCAGTGCCCCGGCCGGCTGGACCTGCCCGGTCACCGGCGCGTCGATCGTCTGCCGCTCGGGTGCCACCGCCCTCAATCCGGGTGCGTCCGCGGACATCGTCATCACTGTCGCGCGACCGCTGTTCGACAGCATGGGCCAGAGCCCCGGCAGCTGCGGCGCGGGTGCGCCGGCGACCGGTGCGTTCTGCAATACCGCGGGTGTCGCCGTGGATCCGGCGGTACCGGATTCGGTCGGTGAAATCAACGGCGCCAACAACCAGGCCAGCGACTGGGTGCGCATCGAGCGCGAAGCCAACGTGCGCACCACGGCGAAGAACATCGTCACCGGCAACGTCGGCCGCGCCGGCGTGGACAGCCAGTACGTGATGTCGTACCTCAACGAAGGCACCGCGACGGTGCCGGGCGTGGTGTTCCGCGACACCTTCACCCTGCCGGCGAACGATGCCGGTTTCGTGCTGGTTTCGGCCACGCGCACGCCGGGCACGGTGGCCTGCACGGCCACGCCTGACGGCGGCCTGACCGCCACCGCCACGGCGGGCGGTACCTCGTACGCGAACCCGACCGGCGCGCCGCTGCAGCTGGCCATCGAATGTCCGGCGCTGTCGATGTCGCATCGCCAGAGCGAGGACATGCTGGTCACCATCCGCCCGAACGTCAACACCGGCAACAATCCGGCCGGCCGCCAGTTCGACAACGTCGCCACGTTTGGCATCACCGGTGGCGCCACCGGCAGCGACGCCAACGGCGCGTTCAACTACAACAGCAACACCAGTGCGGCCGACGACCAGAAGACGGCGTCGCTGACGTTCCAGCAGGGCGTCGCCGACCTGATCGTCAACAAGACCGATCTCGGCTTCACCGGTGGCGTGGATCCGCTGGGCTACGACGCCCTCAATCCCGCCAACAACCTGATCACGTACCGCATCTCCGTGCGCAACGTCGGTCCCTCGGTCGCGACCAGCGTGCGCATCAACGACACCTACCGCGTGCCGAGTGGCCGCCAGGTGCGTTTCATGGGTATCGCGCCCGGCCCGATCGGCGGGCCGTCCACGGCCTTCAGCGCCGCCGGATGTACGGTGACCAGCGCCAATCCGTTCACCGGCACGGGCACCACGCCCACCGACGCGGGTTTGAGCATCGAGTGCGACGTGCCGGGTGCGGGCTTCGGCGGCAGCAATGCGCCCGGCGTGCTGGGCGTGAACGCGACCAGCTACGTCTACGTCCAGTACCGCTACGAGACGCCGCCCGGCGCCAGCGGCGATACGGCGCGCAACTACGTCAGCGTGGTGCATGCCGAAACGGACCCCAATACATCCGACAACGCGGTCGACGAGCAGACCTCGATCCGCACGCGCGCTGATGTCGGGGTGACCAAGCATGTGTTCACCGACCTGCCGGACAGCGACCCGGATGTTGCGCTGCCGGCATCGCCCGCCACGGCGGTGGCGTTGCGCCAGCCGTTCTACTGGGTGATCGAGGGCGTGAACAACGGTCCGGGCGCCAGCCTGTCGCGCGACCGCACCGGCACCAGCCCGTTGAACGGCACCGGTACGGTGATCACCGACACCTTGCCCGCCGGCCTGGAAATCCTGGGCGCGGCCACGTGGCAGAAGAAGGGGCCTGACCCGGGCGGCGACGAAGTGCCCGATGGCACCGGCACGTGTACCGCTGCCGGCCTGGCGCTGACCTGTCGCCTGGGCGACGTGACCGTGACCGGCAAGGTCCGCGTCATCGTTCCCGTGCGCTGGACCATCTATCCCGGTGCCGGTGCGCAGATCAACACCGCCAGCATCACCACCGAACAGGTGGATCCGAACCCCGGCAACAACACGGCCACGGAAGACATCCTAGTCACGCGTTCGTCGCTGGAAGGCCTGGTGTTCGAAGACCGCGATCGCGCGGCAGGGAACGGCGGCACGCAGCAGACCGTCACGGGCGAACCCGGCATCGCCGGCGTCACCGTCGTGCTGACCGGTACCGACCTCTACGGCAACGCGGTGAACCTCACCCTGCCTACCGCGGCGGACGGTGCGTACCGCTTCGAGAACCTGTCGCCCTCCGATGCGTCGGGCTACACCATCACCCAGACCCAGCCGGCCGGTTACGTCAACGGTCCGATCGATCCGCCCGCGGCCGGTGGCAGTGCGCCGTCGCTCGGTGGCACGTATGCGGCGGGGTCGCCCAACTCGGTGATCAGCGCGATTCCCGTCGGCGCCAACCAGGCCGGCGTGCGCTACAACTTCCCCGAGGTACGCCAGCCATCGCTGTCCGGCTTCGTCTACGTCGACGCCAACTTCAGCAACGTGCGCGATGGGGGCGACAGCGCCATCGCCGGCGCCACCGTCGAACTGCTCAATGCCGCCACCGGCACCGTCGTGGCCACCACCACGACCAATGCCAGCGGCGCTTACACCTTCACCAACCTCGATCCGCTGACCGTCTACACGTTGCGCGAGGTACTGCCGGCCGGCAGCTACCAGAACCGTCCGACGGCGGTGAATGCCGGCCTGATCGGTGGCATGGCCTGTGCCACCGGCTGCACGCCGGGGAGCGGCGTGGGCGGCGATGCCGCCACCACCGACCGCATCAGCGCCATCGACCTGGGCGCCGGTACCGACGGCACGCTGTTCAACTTCGGCGAAGACGCGGTGTCGGGCATCAGCGGTCGCGTCTACGTGGACCGCAACGGCAACGGCGATTTCGATGCCGGCGATGCGGGCACGGTCAATTCGCGTCCGAATGGCGGCCTGCAGGGCGTCACCATCACGCTGACCGGCGCCGGTGCCGACGGCATCTTCGGCACCGGTGACGATCCGGCACCGGTCGTGCTGCAGACCGACGCCGATGGCGCGTACCAGTTCACCGGCCTGGTGGTCGGACAGAACTACCGCGTCACCGAAACGCAGCCGACCGGTTACGGCAACGGCACCGAGCACGCGACCAACGTCATCGACGTCAACGCGCTGCCGTCTGCCGGCGTGTCCGATCGCGACTTCGGCGAAACGCTGGGTTCGCTGGCGGGCGTGGTGTTCGAGGACTTCTCGACGACGGCGGCCAACAACGACAACGGCAGTTTCGACGGCGGTGAAAACCCGATCGCCAACGTCACCGTGGTGCTGACCGGCACCGACGTGCTCGGCAATCCGGTCAACGTCACCGTGCAGACCGACGCCACCGGCGCCTACGTCTTCCGCGATCTGCTGCCGCCCACCGGCAGCTACACCCTCACCGAGACGCAGCCCGCCGGCTACATCGATGGCCGGCACACGCCGGGCAACGCGGCGACGCCGGGCAGCGCGACCACTCCGAACGTCATCGACGGCATCGTCATCACCGAAGGCCAGGCGGCCACCGGCTACCTGTTCGGCGAACTCGCCAACGCCGTCATCAGCGGCACGGTCTACCTGGACCGCGACGACGACGGCAACCAGGATGCCGGTGAACCCGGCCTGCCGGGCGTGACCGTGGTGATCGAAGGCGCAGGCCCGGACGGCCTGTTCGGCACGCCCGACGATCTGCCGCCGGTCACCCTGACCACCGACGCCAATGGCGGCTACAGCTATGGCGGTGCGATCACCGGCCAGAACTACCGCATCGTCGAAACGCAGCCCACCGGGCTGGCGGACGGCCAGGAAAACCCGACCAACACCATCACCGTCACCAACCTGCCGGCGAGCGGTTCCAGCGGCAACGACTTCGGCGAACGCGCCGCGTCGCTGAGCGGCAGCGTGTGGCTGGACACCAACAACAACGGCGTGCGCGACGCCGGCGAGAACGGGATTGCCGGCGTCAGCGTATCGCTGCCGGCGGGCACCGTGGATGCACTGGGCAACGCGGTGGCGGCGGTCGTGACCGACGCCAGCGGCAACTACCGCTTCGACGATCTGCTGGCCGGCACGTACACCGTCAGCGAGCAGGCCGCGCAGCCGGTGGTGGGCGGCATCACCACCATCAACGGCACCACCGTGGCCGGAACCGTCGGCGGCAGCGCCAGCGGCACCGCCACGCCGGTCGCGACCGTGCCCAGCGCGGTGGCCGGCATCGTGCTGCCCGCTGGGGGCGCGTCGATCAACAATCACTTCGGCGAGACGCTCGGCGTGGCGTTGTCGGGTCGCGTGTTCTTCGACGCGAACAACGACGGTCTGCAGTCGGGCGCGGCCGAAACCGGCATCGACGGCGTGACCATCACGCTGACCGGTACCGACGACACCGGCGCCAGCGTGTCGCTCACCACCACGACCGACGCCAACGGCGACTACGCGTTCGACGGCCTGCGTCCCGGCACCTACACGGTGACCGAACCGACCCAGCCGACCGGCACCAGCAACGGTCAGACCGTGGCCGGCACCATCGGTGGCACGCCGTCGGGCACCGCCACGCCGATCACGACTGTGCCCAGTGCGATCGCGGCGATCGACCTGACCACGCCGGGCGCGAGCTCGATCGGCAACAATTTCGGCGAGATCCCGCTCAACAGCTCGATCGGCGGCCGCGTGTGGCGCGACAGCGACAACGACGGCGTCGTCGATCCGTCCGAGGAAGGCATCGGCAATGTCGTCGTGCGCCTGACCGGCACCGACCCGGCCGGCAATACCGTCACGCGCGAAGTGACCACGCAGCCGGACGGCACGTACGCGTTCACCGAACTGCCGCCGGGCACGTACACGATCACCGAACCCGAGCAGCCTGCGGGCACGCTCAACGGCATCACCAATGCCGGTACCGGGGGCGGTACCGCGACGCCCCCGACGTCCACGCCGTCCGTCATCACGGGCATCACGCTGGGCGTGGGCGAAGACATCACCGGCAACGACTTCGGCGAAGTCCCGGCCGGTGCGATCAGCGGCCGCGTCTACAACGATGGCAACAACAACGGCGCCATCGATGCGGGCGAGGGCGGCTACGCGAACGTGCAGGTGGTGCTGACCGGCACCGACGACCTGGGCCAGGCGGTGAACGTCACCGTCACCACCGACGCCGAAGGCCGTTACCGCTTCGACGGCCTGCGTCCGGGCACCTACACGGTGACCGAGCCGACGCAGCCGGTGGAAACGCTCAACGGCATCACCAGTGCCGGCACGATCGACGGCACCGTCGTGGGCACCGCGACGCCGGTGACGACCACGCCGTCGGCCATCAGCGGCATCGTGCTGCCGCCGGGTGGCGATTCCATCGACAACAACTTCGGCGAGATCGGCGATTCGCCCGACCTGGTGGTCAGCAAGACCGCCACGCCGGCCGTCTTCACCGTCAACAACACTGCCACCTACACGCTGCGCGTGCGCAACATCGGGCAGCAGCCGAGCGCGGGCGAGTACGTGGTCGAAGACCGCCTGCCTGCCGGCCTGACGCTGGCGGCGACGCCGGCGGGTGCCGGATGGGCCTGTACCGGTGCAGCCGGCGAAGACCGCTTCCGCTGCACCAGCAGTGCGGTGATCGCGGCGGGCGTGACTTCGGCCGACACGATTGTCGCGCCGGTGCGCGTGGCGGCATCGGCGGCGACGGGATCGCCGGTGAACAATGCCGTGATCGTCGAGGGCGGCGGCGAGAACGAGTTCCGCACGCCGACGCCGGACGAACGTGCCGATTTCGAAGGCAATCCGGGCGACCTGCCGGTGTGCGATCCGGCGATCACGCAGAACGCGTGCCGCCTGCCGACGCCGGTGCAGTTGTCGGCCTCGGTGTCGGGCACGGTGTGGTTCGACCAGGGCAGCGACTTCGGTCATATCGACAGCGGCGATCGCCGCCTGTCCGGCTGGATCGTCGAAGTCGTCAACGGCAATGGCCAGGTCGTCGGCACGACGACCACCGGCGCGGATGGCTCCTACTCGATCGCCGACCAGGTGCCGGGCATTCCGCTGAACATCCGCTTCCGCGATCCGGCGACGGGCGTGGTGTGGGGTCTTCCGGTGAGTGGCGAAACGGTGGCCGGTCCGCCGGTGCCCTGCGATGCCAGCAGCGCGATCGCCAACGGCACCGCCAGCTCGTGCCGCAGCAACGAGGGCGGCAACACGCACCTGTCGGTGGTGCTGGCGCCGGGTGCGAACCTGCCGCAGCAGAGCCTGCCGCTGAATCCCGGCGGCGTGGTCTATGACGCGACGACGCGCACCCCGGTGCCCGGTTCGCGCGTCACGCTGACGCCGATCGGTACCTGCGCGGGCTACACGCCCGAGCAGCACGTGCTGAACGCCGCGCTCGGCGGTTACACGGTGCAGGGCACGTCGGTATCGATGACGGTCGGTGCGGAAGGCTTCTACCAGTTCCTGCTGGGCCCGGATGCACCGGCCTCGTGCCGCTTCCAGCTGGCGGTGACGCCGCCGGCAGGCTACACGTTCGAGTCCGGCATGATCCCGGCGGAGACGTCGCCACTGACGCCGCCGTCCACGCCGGGCGAGGGCTACCCGGTGCAGACCAATGCGACCGCGCCGACCGGTCCGGTGGGTACCTCGACCACGTACTACCTGGAGCTGACCCTGGGCTCGGGCGTGGCGGTGCCGGTGCACAACCACATTCCGCTGGATCCGCAGATCGCGCCCGGCCTGGTCATCACCAAGACCGGCGATCGCAAGACGGTGGAAGTCGGCGACAGCCTGGTCTACACGATCACCATCCGCCAGACCGCGGGTGCATCGATGGGCACGGTCAACGTGATCGACCGCCTGCCGCACGGCTTCACCTACATCGATGGCACCGCGCGCGTCGACAACGCCGGCATCGCCAATCCGCTCGGCAAGCCGGGCCCGACGCTGGTGTTCGACGTCGGCGCGCTCGCCGTCGGCCAGCAGAAGGTGCTGACGTACCGCGTGCGCGTGGGCGTGGGCAGCCAGCAGGGCGACGGCATCAACCGCGCGCGCGCCTGGGGCTGCTCGATCGACGGCGGCTGCGTGGATCCGACCACGCTGATGCCGTATCCGAACGGGGGCGTGGTGCCGTCCAACCCGGCCGAGTACCGCGTGATCGTCAGCGGCGGCGTGTTCGCCGACGAAGGCTGCGTGCTGGGCAAGATCTTCGTGGACTGCAACGTCAACCACGTGCAGGACAAGGAAGAGCTCGGCATCCCCGGCGTGCGCATGTACTTCGAGGATGGCACCTGGATGGTGAGCGACTCGGAAGGCAAGTACAGCTACTGCGGCTTGCCGCCGAAGAGCCACACGCTGAAGGTCGATCCGTCGACCCTGCCCGTGGGCTCGCGCCTGACCACCAGCAGCAACCGCAACCTGGGCGATGCGGACAGCCTGTTCATCGATCTGAAGAACGGCGAGTTGCACCGCGCCGACTTCATCGAGGGCAGCTGCTCCAACCCGGTGATCGAGCAGGTCAAGGCGCGCCGTACGCAGGGCGAGATCCGTGCGCCGGAAACCGAGCGCAACCAGCAGCCGCTGCGGTTCGAGAGCAAGCCGGCGCGTGCCCCGCAGCAGGGCACCGACTCGGCCAACCAGCGGCCGATCGTCGAACCCAGGCCTACGACGAGCGCGCCGACCGGCACGGATGACGCGCGCAACGGGGAGGTGCAGCCATGAGCCGCTCCGCCCCGCGTCCGTCGACCTTCATGGAATCCCGTGCCATGCGCGCATCGCGTCCTTCGTTCCACCCCCTCGCGCTGGCGCTGGCCCTGGCGGTGACGCCGACGCTCGTGCAGGCGCAGGCCGTGTCCGGCGACCAGCGTTTCACGCCGGTCCTCGGCCAGGCCACGCCGCTCTATCCGCAGTCGCCCGAATCGCAGGACCGCGCGCCACAACCGTTGTACGCACAGCCCGGCAACGTCGACTACAGCGTCAACGTGGGCGTGGACCGCGTGCTGGTCGAGGTCGATCGCGATGGCGTGCCCGCCGACGGGCAGTCGCCGGTGAAGGTCGTCGTGCAGCTGTACGGTGCCGATGGCAAGCCGATGGCCGGCGACGCCTTCGCCACCATCGAGCACAGTGGCGGTCGCATCAAGCTGGCCGATGGCCGCACGGATGAATTCGGTCCGGGTCGGCTGGACGCCGACGAGGTCACCCCCGGTATCCAGCTGGCCGTGCACAACGGTCGCGCGGAGTTCGAACTGCTGGCCCCGCACGATCCGCAGGACGTGTTGCTGCGCGTGACCTCGGGCGGCCACAGTGCCGAGGGCGTGATCGGCTTCGTGCCGGAGATGCGCGAGCTGATCGCCACCGGCCTGATCGAGGGTGTCATCAACTTCCGCCGCAAGGGCGACAGCCTGATCAACGGCACCCAGCAGGGCGATGGCTTCGAGCGCGAGATCCGGCGCTGGGAGAAGCAGTTCAACAACGGCAAGGCCAACGGTGCCGCGCGTGCCGCGTTCTTCGTCAAGGGCACGATCAAGGGTGAGTACCTGCTGACCGCGGCCTACGACTCCGACAAGGACGTGCGGGCGCGCCTGCTGCGCGACATCCAACCGGAGGAGTTCTACCCGGTGTACGGCGATGCGTCGTTGCGCGGCTTCGATGCGCGCTCGGCCGAGCGCCTGTACGTGCGCGTGGACAAGGACCGCAGCTACCTGCTGTACGGCGACTTCCAGACCGGCGACAACATCGCCACGCAGACCGGTGTCGACTTCGGCACGCAGGCGGGCCAGCGCGTGCTGGGCACCTACAACCGCACCGCGACCGGCCTGGGCTGGCATTTCGAAAATGCGCGCGTGCGCGGCAACGTCTTCGCCATTGAGGACTCGCTGCGCCAGGTGATCGAGGAACTGCCGGCCGCCGGCAGCGGTCCCTACGGCCTGCGCAACAACGCGGTGCTGGAAGGCAGCGAGCGGGTGGAAGTGGTGGTGCGCGACCGCAACCAGCCCTCGCGCATCGTCTCGGTGCGTCCGCTGGGCCGCCTGGTGGACTACAGCTTCGAGCCGTTCTCCGGCCGCATCCTGCTCAACAGCTTCCTGCCCTCCTTCGACAGCGACCTCAATCCGGTGTCGCTGCGCATCACCTACGAACTGGACCAGGGCACCGAGAAGTTCCTCGTGCTGGGCGCGGACGCGCAACTGCGCGTGGGCGAACGCGGCGAGATCGGCGGTTCCTACGTCGACGACCGCAATCCCTTCGCGGCGTTCGAAATGGGCAGCGCCAATATCGGCTACAAGCTGGGCGCCAACACCTGGCTGGTGGCCGAAGCCGCGCGTACGCGCAGCGAGGTGAACACCAACAGCGTCAACCAGTACGGCACGCCGGGCCTGCAGGGCCTGAGCGGGCTGGTGGAAGGCGATGCGTGGCGCGTCGAGCTGGGCCATGCGGGCGAAGCGCTGAGCCTGAAGCTGTTCGCCGGCCAGTCCGATCCTGCGTTCAACAACCCGGCTTCGTCGCTGTACGGCGGCCGCGGCGAGTACAGCCTGACCACGCGCTGGCGCCTCAACGAGCGCTTCGAGCTGTACGCCGAAGGCCTGCGCAGCGAGGACCGCAACCCCGATGGCGGCGAACGCGATGCCGCCAGTGCGGGCACGCGCGTGAAGCTCACCGACCGGCTGACGCTGGATGTCGGCTACCGCGCCATCCGCGAGACGGTCGGCGCGTACTACACGTGGGCCACCAGCAGCGGCTACGGCAACATCGGCGGCCTCACGGGCGGTTACGCCACCGGTTCCGGCGGCGGTGCGCTCGGCTACGGCCAGCAACCGCTGGATCCGCTGACCGGCCTGCCGATCATCAGCAGCGGCAATCCCAACGACGTGGCCAGCGGCCTGCCGGTGGGCACCGAACTGTCGTCGGACATGCTGCGCATCGGCCTCGGCTACCGCGCCAGCGACCGCTTCAGCCTCGGCGGCGAAGTGGAGCAGGACATCCACGGCGAGGACCGCAATCGCGTGGCGCTGGGCATGGATTACCAGTTGCGCGAACGCAGCCGTATCTACGGCCGCTACGAGAAGCAGACCGGCATCAGCGGCGTGAACGGCCTGACCCAGGACGGGCGCGAGGCGGACACGGTGGCACTGGGCGTGGACACCAGCTTCATCAAGGACACGCAGCTGTTCTCCGAGTACCGCTTGCGCGATGCCATCGCGGGCCGCGACATCCAGGCCGCCTCGGGCATGCGCAACCGCTGGGACCTGCGCGAGGGCCTGCGCCTGGATACGACGCTGGAGCACACCAACGTCATCTCGGGGAATATCGGTGACTCCACCGGCATCGGTTTCGCGCTGGACTACAGCGCCAACCCGCTGTGGCGCGGCAACGTGCGCCTGGAGCATCGCATCTCCGACGACGTCGCCGGCACGCCGACCAACGAGGGCTACAACACGACGCTGCTGCAGTTCCTGGCCGCGCGCAAGTTGAGCCGCGATTGGACGCTGTTGGCACGCAACTACCTGTTGCGCACCGAGTACGACGCGCGCGGCGACGTGCTGCAGGACCGCTTCCAGATCGGCGCGGCGTATCGCGACACCGATACCAACCGCGTCAACGCGCTGGCCCGCTACGAGTACAAGCTGGAGAAGGACGAGAGCGGCATGGACGGCTCCGGCTTCGGCTCAGACACCGGCCAGGACATCCGTAGTAGCGCGCACATCATCTCGGCGCACGCGGACTGGCACCCGTCGCGTCCGTGGTGGCTGACCGGCCGGGTGGCGGCGAAGTGGCAGCAGGACAGCTTCTTCTACGCCGACACCGGTCGCGTCGACGACGATTTCAACGCCGTGCTGCTGTCCGGCCGCATCGTCTACGACATCACAGAGAACTGGGACATCGGCGTGCTGGGCTCGACGTTCCGCGGCCAGGACGGCGCCAACCAGTACGCGTTCGGCATGGAAGTGGGTCGCTTGTTGCGGCAGAACCTGTGGCTGTCGGTGGGCTACAACGCCACCGGCTTCCGCGGCGACAACGACCTGACCGGCTACGAGTACACGCAGCAGGGCGCGTTCATCCGCCTGCGCTTCAAGTTCGACGAAGACCTCTTCCGCAGGGAAGACGCCCGCTACCGCGATCCGGTGCGCTGAGGATTACCGACATGACCACTACCAAAACCTCCCTCCTGTGCGCGGCCGTGCTGGCCTGCATCGCCTTCACCGCCGGTGCGCAGCAGACGCAGCTGACGCCGGCGCGCGATCGGATCACCGACGAGACGATCCACGCCGACCTGACCGGCTACGAGCACACCCAGGGCCGTATCCAGGCGCTGAACGACGGCGGCCGCCCGATCCGCGACTACCATCTGTCGAAGGCGCAATGCTGGCTGGACGTGTCCTTCCACGAGTATTCGCGCAACGACCGCAGCGCCTTCCCGCAGGAAGCGCTGACCGAGTCGGAGAAGCTGATCGTGGGCATGGAGCAGGGCGTCACGCCGCTGCCGACCGATACGCCGCTGGTCAATGGTGCCGCCCGCGTGCGCGAAGACCTGTGGAAGCGCCTGGGCGCGATCCATGGCACGCCGGGCTTTGCGTGTGCGCAGCAGGCCGTGGCCTGCGGCGAGGTTGAACTGGTCCATGCGGGCAACGAGTTCAACCAGCAGCAGTGGCGGCATGCCAAGCCGTACATCCAGATCGCCGAAGACTGGGTGAGCGATGCCGAAGCCTCCACGCGCCAATGCGGCGCGGCGCCGGCGGTGCTGCCGGTGGACACGGTGCTGACGGCGAACGTGCTGTTCGAGTTCGACCGCTCCGGTCGCAGCGACATCCGCGCCTATTCGCTGCAGAGCCTGGACCGCGAACTGGCCCGCCTGCGCGAGGAAGGCCTCACCCTGGCCAAGGTCGAACTGGTCGGCCATGCCGACCGTCTGCAGGGTCGCGGCCACGACTACAACCAAGCGCTGTCCGAGCGTCGCGCGCAGACCGTGCGTGCGCTGCTGTTGGAGCGTGGCATTGATGCCGCCAACGTCACTTACAGCTTCAAGGGGGATGGTGATCAGGTGCAGCAGTGCGACGGCGTGAAGCCTCAGGCCGCGCTGCGCGAGTGCCTGATCCCGAACCGCCGCGTTGAAGTACGCCTACACGTCACCCGATGAAAGCGACACTGGTCGATTCGAGAGACGCCACTCGAGCGATAACCGACGGACAGTTCGCTGTCACCGCTTGCTTCAGATACAGGCAAGCTAATTTTGACTCTCGAGAGAGCTGAACTCGCTCCCAGAGGTGGGTGTCCACTTGTAGCCGCAAGTAGATAAACGAGTATGCAACTGCGTGTCGAAAGTACTACGGCTAAGGCCGACCTTCAGGCCGACATTAGCGACGGGTTTCCAACCCGTTGGGGCACAGCTTGTAACCCGCTTTCGATCGAAGCTGGGGAGAGGTGCTCCATGAGGCATGTTTTTCAAAGTATTGACAGGCGTGGGCTATCCTGCGACGGATGAACGAGCCAGAGAAAAACATCCTGAGGGCCAGCGCCACATCCGTTGCGTGGAGCGTGGACGTCATATCCTTCCTGCGAGGGGCGACTAGTGATAGCGAGTTGGACATTCACGATGCGGCTGACGCACTGCGTATGACGCTAAGCGTCTGGATCGCAGGATCTGCCTCCAATGATTCGCTCCTGACCCCCCGGCACCTCCGCTGAGCATAACTTCGGTTCGAAGCCACTCGGCGTGGAGCGGGTAGTAGCGGTTGAGTGCCGTTTACACCGAGGCCTCGATCACCGCGCTGAACTCCCTCCTGCATTTGCCGGACAGCGATGCCCTGGTGGCGTCTACGGCCGTACTGCGCATGCAGGAAAGGAGGTTAAGGATGTTTATCGGGGAGGCCGATGGCATGGCAGCTTCCGACCCAAAGCAGACCTTCGTCCACTGCCTCGGACTCTTAGACTCCTTGCCATTCAAAGCCGGGGGAGCGTCGGACTAACATGCCACGGGCGAGCAATTGGCTGATCAAGGGGGCGCAGATATGCTGACGCGCTGATTCGCCTGCAGCATGGCATTGGCGCCAAAGCGATTCGTGCACCTGCCTCGACGCCGGCGATTGCCTCCACTTGCGCGCCGAGATTTCGCCCGACCGATACTGGAAAGAACCGTAGTGTGTTCTCGAGATCCAGAGTGGCAACCGATGGACGTCCGTCTCGCAGCGACGTTCACTGCCATCAATGGGGAATCCCGATACTCGGGTAGGGTAATTCGGTTGTTTGATTCCTAGGCTGAATTCAATGACGCACTCCCGAGGCCGCCCGCCGTTTCCCGACCTACTCACGCCTGCGGAGTGGCGTGTAGTTGAGGCAGTTCGTCATGGACTCAGCAATCCTGACATTGCGCGCCGACAGGGGGTCAGCGTGGATGCCGTTAAGTACCACGTCGCCAACGCACTTCAGAAGCTGGGACTCAGCAACCGAAAGGCGCTGATGCAGTGGTCTGGTGTGGCCAGATCTAGCGCGCTGCCACAAAGCGAGATGTCGCGATCTATGAACATTCAACTCGGCCCAGTCGGGCAAATTTCGCGCAGCGTGTCCAACATCGAGGACGCCAAGCGCTGGTACGGCGAGGTGCTTGGCCTGCCGTTCCTATACGCCTTCGGAAACATCGCCTTTTTCGACTGTGGTGGACTGCGCCTTTTCCTAGCGGAAGGCGATGGCGATGCCAATTCCATCGTGTACTTCCGCGTGACGGACATCCACGCTGTGGTGAAGTCGCTTCAGGCGCGAGGAATCGAGTTCGTCAACGCACCGCACATGATTCACAAGCATGCCGACGGGACGGAGGAATGGATGGCGTTTCTGAAGGATAACGAAGGCCGGCCCTTGGGCCTTATGTCCAGCGTCGGGCCCTCCACTGCAGAAGGCAAGTCTTGAGGGTTCGCCCACCGGCCCATGCGATGGGTCTCTGCAGGCAGAGCCTTCCACGGCCGGCAAGCAAGATCATCTCCTTCGAGCCAGAGTTTCGCTGAAGCATGCTCGGCCGTTCACCAAGGAAAATCCATGCGACTAGCCCTAGCTGTCATCCTAGTCATGGCCTGCCGCACGGCGGGCGCTGCGGGCATCGAATTTCGGACGCCGCCAATCGAACCAGGATCGCCGCCGATCGTGCAGGTCACGGGTCTTGCGGACGGCCAAGTTGTTCGTCTTTGGACCGTAAGGAGTTTCACCAAGTGGCAGGAGGTGGAAGGGCGGTGGGTGGAAGTTCCCGTGACGCTCTACGCCTGGGCAGACTTTGTGGCCGTGAAAGGGCGTGTCGATAGCACGGCCATGCCCAGCCTTCAGGGCACTTATCGCGGACGAGATCCCTACGGTCTGATGTGGTCGGGAAGGACTAGTGATGATCCGGTCGTTGCCAACGCCGGAATGCCCGCAGCAAGCGATTCGAGTCCCGGAAAAACGTTCGTCGTCGCCCAATCCGGGACAACGGAGCTAGCTCGCGGAACGCTGAGTAGCGGCGAACCGGAAGGGCTTCGCGTGGTGGGAATGAACGAGGGGGGCATTGCCGGTGTATATGCAGCACCCACTGACGGCAAGGTCCATCCGGTCGTGTTGTTACTGCATGGCAGCGAAGGTGGGAGCAGGGACGGTGCCCGAGAGCTTGCCGTCAGATATGCAGCACAAGGATACGCGGCATTTGCGGTCATCTACTTCGCATACGACCTTGCCGGGATCAGCGGGGTGTCGCATCAACACGTGAATACGCCCATCGAGTGGCTGGACACGGCCAGGCACTGGGTGGCCGATCAGCCTGAAGCTGATGCGTCCCGCATCGGCGTTTACGGCCACTCAAAAGGCGCGGAGTTCGCCGCCGTCGCTGCAGTTCGGTATCCGTGGATCGACGCGGTTGTCGCCTGCGTCCCGACCGATGTTGTGTGGGAGGGCTACGGGTTTGACGATGAGCGAAATCGGCCTGAGAACAGATCGGCCGCGCCTGAGTTCGTTTCTTCCTGGAGCTGGAGGGGCGCACCACTGCCATACATCAAGCTCCGGCCCTTTCATTGGCGTCAACCTCAGGAGTACTTCAATAACACCGAGCGGTATGAGCTTTCTCGGAAGGATGACCCTAAGCGAGCAGAAAGCGCGGCCATACCGATCGAGCAAAGCGAGGCCAAGTTCCTTCTCTTGGGGGGCGAGAAGGACGAAGTGTGGGCATCGGGTGCCATGGCGCTGGCACTGGCTCGCCGATTCAATGGGCTGCCGGCAGAGCGTCAGCCGCTCGTGCACGTTTTTCAAGGGGCGGGGCACAGCATCTGTGGCGACGGAACCTACCCGCCAAGGGTCTACGGGACAACCAATGCGGATCCGCGATCGCGTGACTTGGACAGTGAGGGTGCAGCCGCGGCTCGCGCGTGGGAACTGACAAAGGACTTCTTTGCTCGTGAGCTAAGCCCTGGGCGAAACCACCGAGCAAACGACAACTGACCGGTTCGGTGACTATCGGATCGGCTGGTTCCGCTCCCGGGCAGGATCATCTGGTCTCGGGAACGGGGTCTCCGACCCATGCTCGAAAGACGAGATTTTTCCTCAGCCGTATCGCAACTTAGGAGCGTCGGGCAGCGGCGGCGACATTGAAGCCCTGCGCGTTGACGCACCGGTGCAATCAATGTCAAGAGGGTCTTGCATGAATTCGTGGTCGATCGTCTTTGGAGTTACGGGCGTCTTGGTCCTCGCAGGCGCATGCGTCTACGTCGCCGGCTTTGCGTTGCCAGAAGAGCACATTGCCGAGCGCTCGCGAAAAGTGCGCGCCACTGTCGAGCATGTAACTGAGCGGGTGCGAAGCGTGCAGGCGCAGCCGCATTGGCGACGCGATGTGACGCGTATCGAAGTCCAGATGTCTGAGCCAGGAAGGGCTCGCTACGTCGAATACACGGGTGGCGATACGATCGCTTTCGAGATGCGAGACTTAGAAGGTGACTGGCGCTTCGAAAGCCGTATCGTTTCGCCTGACTTGCCGTTTGGCGGACGCTGGCTGATTCTACTTGATGCGATTGATGAGAGCGCAACCCGTGTAACAATTCGCGAGGAAGGCGTTGTGCGATCGCCAGTGTTTCGCGCGCTCAGCCACTACGTGTTTGGTCACGCCGGGACGATGGACGCGTATCTCGACGACTTGGAGCAGTCATTCGAGGAGGAGGAGGGCGGTGGGTCGTGAAGCGCTGTGCAATGGCCAGCTGGGCCGAGAATCAGGCGGGGTTCTGGCGCAACTCGAAAGCCATGAACTTCGGATTCGCGGCGACTTCAATGCAACGCTGAGCTTTTCTGACCTCCGGTTCGCCAGGGTAGAAGGTGAAATACTGGAGGCCGAAACACCACAAGGCCACGTGCGCCTGTCCCTTGGCCTGACGGAAGCGCGCAAGTGGCTAGACCGCATTTCGAATCCGCCGTCGCTTGCGAAGAAGCTGGGAGTTCTCCGCGGCATTCCTGTTCATGTCGTGGGAACACCGCCTGAGATAACGGCACAGCTTGTGGAGATGGGCGCGGATAGGGTCGAACAAGCGGAGGCTAAACTGGCCTACATAGCCATTTTGACGCATGAAGATCTTAAGCTGCTCGACGGGCTGGTACGGTATCTTCCTGAGGGCGCGCAGATCTGGGTCCTTAGGACAAAGGGTTCGCGCGCCATGGTCAAGGAGAGCGAGATAATGGCGCTCCTTCGCTCGCGTCGATTCGCTCCGAGTAAGACTGCGGCTTGGTCGGAACTTTACTCTGCAGATCGATACTCGCGCTCTGGCATCCCTCGATAGCCAGCGGCCAAAATGTCGCCGGCGAGGCGGCGAATGAAGTGCCTTGACTCTGCGCGGCGGCTATAGCTTGCCGGCTACTTTGTAGCGCTTCACACCTTGGGCAACGAGGGTTTCCAGCTCAGAGAAGAGCGGCGGATCGAGCGCCTCGAAGTTGAAGCAAGATTTACCCTGCATTCGCTTCCGCAGCGCAGGGCTGATGTTATCAAGCAGTTCCGGGAACTCGTACACGGGCATAAAGTGGAAAAGGTGCTTTCGGTTCGACACCTTCACTGCGCCAAAGAACGGGTGTTTGCCCTTTGCGTCGGGCAGGCCGCAATTTGCGAAGAAGTGCGATGGCTCGTCATGCACAACCTGAAGTCCGGTCGTGCACGAGCCAAGTAGATCGCGAAGTGCAGCGAAAAGTGACTTTGGAGCATGGTTGCCTGGCGTAGCTCCTGGCTGCGAGCGGCGCGTTGTCATGGCGTCCCCCCCTGGCTAGGCCGAGTGCGCAAAAAAGCCAGAACGATCATGCCAACAACAAGCCCGCCGACAAATGCCGCCACCGTGCCTTGAGTGACGAATCCAGCGGCGGTCATGTCAGCTTTGCTAAGCCACTCCGGATTGAGCCAGAGGATATAAATTGCGCTGATCAGCGATGTCGTCGTTGCCGCGCCAGCGCAAACGGCGATGACGTCCGGTGTTCCAGAACGATAGGTCAGGTGGCCAATACGGGTGCGAGACCGTCGCAGCGCAACCACAAGTCCGGCGATCGGAAAGATGATCGAAAAAAAGCCAGTGAACCGACCAATGTCGGTGCTCTCGGAGTGAAGCCCGAGCGCGAATTCGGTCCACATCCAAAGCCCCGTGGCAAGGCCAACCAGAAGGCCGATCAACAGGCTCGTGCGCATGATTCTCTTATTCCCTAGTGGTCGTAGTGGAGGGTTTTATTGGTGCTAGTTGGAGTTTCCAAAAGCATCTACGGTTTCGGGAGACTCGCGATCAATGCGAGGCGATCACCAAGTGCCTGATGCCCGGCTTGGTATGCAAAGTCGCTCGCGAGCTTGCCTTCCTCATTACGTGCCTTTGCATCTGCACCATAGAGCAACAACATCGCCACAACAGGTAGATTTCCCGCAGCAGCGGCTTCATGGATCGGGCGCATTAGTCGCTGCTGCGTCACATTTGGATCGGCACCAGACTCGAGGAGCAACTGCAAAGTACCGTAGTCTGATCTCGCTACCGCAGCGTGGATCGGCGCGACCTGCAATGTGTTGCTCGCCTTCGCGTCAACATTCGCGCCGGCGTCGATGAGGAGCTTGGCCACGGCGGGCTGACGAAAGAAAATTGCAAGTCCAAGTGGCGTGAAGCCATCGGTGGCGTACTGGTTGACGTCCGTTCCGCGTGCAATGAAGCGACGGACGGCGGCTAGATCGCCAACGACGCACGCTTCGAAGAAGCTAAGTTCGCTCGTGCGTTCCCGAAGTATGGAAACCATCTCTTGACGCTCGTTGTAGGCGGCGAACAGGAGCGGCGAGACGCCTTGATCCGAGCGTTCAGCAATCGAAGTGGGGTCCTTCTGCGTCAACGCAAGCAACGCGGGGACGTCGTTAGACCGTATCGGAGCAAAGAGAGCAGGCTCAGCGGCATGTGTGCTCCCGCACGTCGCGAGAAGCAGCAAGAGAAATATCGGTGACTTGCGTTTCATATCTTTCTCCTTGATTGAGGTTGTGATGCGAGCGGGCGTAAATGCAGCCCAGGCTTTCAAGTCCGCATGTCGGGGCGCGAGACTGCTGGTCGGTACGAGGCGCCCCAATTGGAGATTAGACTCGATTGGCCCGCACCTTCCCGGGACCCGACTTTGGTGAGGTTTCGTATGCGACGCTTCTGCAGTCGGCCGGGAAGTGATGTTCGACGGTGCGAGTGGTGTGGTCTTTGCGTCGGGCGACTTCTCGCATGAACGGCAGACGATGTGCGCACCGCCTGTTGTGCGCCTCCACGTGTGCTGAAGGACTTTCTGGACCGGCCAGCCTTTCGTAGACATCCGGTTGCCATAATTCATGGCAATGACCGAGGTGTTTATGGGCAACAGCAAGCAGTACACGGATGAGTTCCGTGCCGAAGCGGTGAAGCAGGTGATCGAGCGTGGCTTCACGGTCGTGGATGTCGCCTCCCGGATCGGGATTCCCAAGCAAACGTTGTATGGCTGGGTGCAGGCGGCCAAGAAGACGGTACCGGCCCCTGGAGCCACGGTTGCGCCGAGCGACTCGGCCGAGATCCGACGGCTCAAGGCTGAGCTGCGGCGGGTGACCGAGGAGCGCGACATCCTAAAAAAAGCCGCGGCGCTCTCAACCGGTCATTGCAACGCCTGGCTGAGCTTCTCAGCCGGCGTCATGAAGTCCAATGTCTGTCGCGGACGTTGATTCAATCGTAACGCAACTTTGTTCAGTT
>NZ_JBRREA010000062.1:0-22986 GCF_056759975.1 Stenotrophomonas sp. STEN031 | reverse complement strand
GGCATGGGGCTACACGGTTCCGGCTTACCCTGATGGCCCGAGCCAGGCGCGCCTGCGAGGCTTCCCCGGCACGCCCCCTTCCCGAGCATGGCTCGGCACTACGCATCAGCAGCTTCGCGGCTTGCGCCGCTCCTGCAAAACCCGGCAACACCGCTCAATGCTCGATGTGCTCCGGCAGCACATGCCCGCAGCGGTTGCAGTAGTGCGCCTTGAACTCGTGGCCCTCATGCCCGCAGACCGTGCAGCCGCGGTTGTCGCGACGGTTCTCGCGCAGCATGTTGCCAGCCAGTTCGGCGGTGTAGATGCCGGTGGGCACGGCCAGGATGCTGTAGCCGATGAGGATCAGCACCGAGGTGATGAAACGCCCCAGGGTGGTGTGCGGCACGATGTCGCCAAAACCCACCGTGGCCATGGTCACCACCGCCCAGTACATGCTGGCGGGGATGTTGCTGAAGCCGTACTGCGGGCCTTCGATCACATACATCAGCGCGCCGGCGATGATGGCGATGGTGACCACCATCGACAGGAACAGCAGGATCTTGCGACGGCTGCGCCAGAGGGCCGCCATCAGCACGCCGCTTTCCTCGATGTAGCGGGTCAGCTTCAGGATGCGGAACACCCGCAGCAGGCGCAGCACGCGCACCACCAGCAGGCTCTGTGCGCCGGGCACGAAGAAGGAAATGTACGAGGGCAGGATCGCCAGCAGGTCGATGATGCCCCAGATGCTGAACGCATAGCGCAGCGGTCGTCGTACCACCAGCAGGCGCAGCACGTATTCGGCGGTGAACAGCAGGGTGAAGCCCCACTCGACCACGTAGAACCAGCTGGCCCAGGCAATGTGGATGCGCTGTACGCTGTCCACCATCACCACCAGCACGCTGGCGAGGATGGCCCAGACCAGCAGCAGGTCGAAGCGACGCGAGGGTGGGGTATCGGTGCGGTGGATGATGTCGAACCAACGGCGGCGCCAGCCGCTGTCGCTGGCCGGGTTCAATTGGGGGGCAGAGAACAGTCGCATGCGCCCATTGTGCCGCAGGCCCGTGGAATGGAGGACAATGGAACATTCACACCCACTGATCTGGAACGCCATGACCGCTGTCGTCGAGCCGCTGTTGTCCCTGTCCAATTACTACCTGCCGGTCTACCGCCCGCGCCAGCTGGTGCTGGAGCGAGGCCAGGGCGCGCGACTGTGGGATACGCAGGGGCGCGAGTTCATCGACCTGGCCGCCGGCATCGCGGTGTGCAGCCTGGGCCACAACAACCCGGACCTGAAGGCTGCCCTGTTCGAGCAGGCCGACAAGCTTTGGCATACCAGCAACATGTTCTACAGCGAACCGCCGCTGCATCTGGCACAGGAGCTGGTGGACGCCTCGCGCTTCGCCAAACGCGTGTTCCTGTGCAATTCCGGCGCCGAAGCCAATGAAGTGGCGATCAAGCTGGTGCGCAAGTGGGCCAGTGCACAGGGCCGTGGCCCGGAGAAGCGTTTCATTGTCACCTTCCGCGGCAGCTTCCATGGCCGCACCCTGGCCACGGTCACCGCGACCGCCCAGCCCAAGTACCAGGAAGGCTACGAGCCGCTGCCCGGTGGCTTCCGCTATGTCGATTTCAACGATGTCGCCCAGCTTGAAGCAGCGATGGCCGGTGGCGACGTGGCCGCGGTGATGTTCGAGCCGGTGCAGGGCGAGGGCGGAGTGATGCCGGCCAGTGCCGAGTTCATGCGCCGCGCCCGCGAGCTGTGCGACCAGTACGATGCGTTGATGGTACTGGATGAAATCCAGGTCGGCATGGGCCGTACCGGCGAGCTGTTCGCGCACTGGAACTGGGGTGTGACCCCGGACATCGTCACCCTGGCCAAGGCGCTGGGCGGCGGTTTCCCGATCGGCGCGATGCTGGCCGGCCCCAAGGTCGCCGACATCATGGGCGTTGGCGCGCATGGCAGCACCTTCGGCGGCAATCCGCTGGCGGCAGCGGTTGCGCGGGTGGCGCTGCGCAAGCTGTCGTCCGACGAGATCAAGGCCAACGTCGTGCGCCAGTCGGCCGCACTGAAAGCCGGTCTGGAAGCCATCGGCGAAGAGTTCGGGGTGTTCGAGCAGGTGCGTGGCATGGGCCTGATGCTGGGTGCGGTGCTCAAGCCCGACTACGTCGCCGACATCGGCATGCTGCTGGATCTGGCGGCGGAAAAGCAGGTGCTGATCCTGCAGGCCGGCACCAGCGTGCTGCGTTTCGTGCCGGCGCTGAACATCACCGACGAAGAAGTGGCCGAAGGCCTGAAGCGCGTGCGCGAGGCGATTGCGGCGTATATGGCGTCGCGCGGGTAAGTTGGGTTTTTCGGCGAGCGAAGCGCTTCCCCTCATCCGCCCCCCGCCTTCGCGGGGACAGGCTCTACGGGCACCTTCTCCCGCGCGCGGGAGAAGGGAATGCTCGTTGTTGCGGGGTGAGCACAGCACCAGCTAGCCGTAAGCCATGACCCTTCCCTTCTCCCGCCTGCGGGAGAAGGTGCCCGTAGGGCGGATGAGGGCATGGCGTGCGCAGCACGCGGCCTTTCACCCCAGGCAGTGATTCCGCTTCAACAAACGCCGCAACGACTGCGCATGAAACGCCGTATCGGCATGCAGCCTGGCTTCGCGCGCACCCTGCACATTGCGGAACAGGTGGTCGACGAACAGGCTTCGCTCTGGTGCGCAGCCGAGCGCTGCGCAGGCTGCCAGATACGCTGCTGGGTCCGGCTTGCGCACGCCCAGCGCTGCGCTGCAGAGCACGCGACGGCCGCCGAGCAACTGCTCGATCACCGGCTGCGTCAGCAGGCCATTATTGGTCAGCACCGCAACCTGCACATCGGAATGAATGCGCTCCAGCACGGCCATGCAATCACTACGCAACCTGGTCGCAGCCAGTCGTGCAGCGTGCCAGTGCGCCGCGATCAGCTCGCTATCCAGGCGTTGGTTCAAGGCCTGCAGCAATTGCTCGCCATCCAGCTCGCCGCGAGCATGGGCGAATTCAAGCCCGTCCGTACGCAATGCCGCATCCACCTGCTCGGGCGCGCAGCCGGCAGCATCGGCAAGCTGGCGCAGGTGGATACGGTGATCGTAGTCGGCCAGCAGGCCGTCGAAATCCAGTAGTAGTGCGTGTGGTCGTTGCATCGATGGCGCGGCAAGGGTGGGGCTGCAGTATCGCTGGCACGGCGTCTGCGTGCAGCCTGCGACATCGCGTCACAGGTGAAATCTGCGGGCTTTGCCTAGAATCAGGACACCGTAGTTGTCATTGTTTGGAGTTCACCGTGAAGCGTTCCAGCCTGCTGTTATTGGCCCTTGCCGGCCTGTTGCCTGCCGCGCCTGCGCTGGCCCGCACCTGCGCGGTCACCATCGAAAGCAATGACCGCATGCAGTTCTCGCTGCCGCAGATCCGCGTTGCTGCCGATTGCACGCAGGTGGACCTGACCCTCAAGCACACCGGCCGGATGCCGGCTACCGCGATGGGGCATAACTGGGTGCTGACGCGCACCCCGGATTTCCAACCAGTGGCCACGGCTGGCATGCGTTCGACGCTGGCTGACAGTTACCTGCCGAAGAATGATGCGCGGGTGATCGCGTTCACGCCGGTGATCGGTGGCGGGCAGACCACGCAGGTGCGCTTTGCGACCAGCAAGTTGACGCGTGGTGGTGATTACACCTTCTTCTGCTCGTTCCCGGGGCACTGGGGAATGATGAAGGGCAAGCTGGTATTTGGGTGATCTATCTGTTCTGAAGCTACGGGTGCGCTGCGCTTTCCTGGCTACCTTGGCGTCGCGCAGGCCGTCTTTTTTGCAGGAGCGGCGTAAGCCGCGAAGCATGCGACATCATCAGGTTGCGCAGAGGCTGGTGGCTGAAGCAAGGTCAGCTTCGCGGCTTACGCCGCTCCTACAAAAAGCTGCAGCAGCCGTTTCGGATAACGCTGTTTCGTCAGGACGAACAGCGTTATCCACTGCAGGGTCAACCCGCCGCAACCACCTTGAACGCCTCGCGTGCCGCAACCAGGGTGGCTTCGATCACCGCATCGTCATGCGCGCTGGACAGGAAGCCGGCCTCGTAGGCTGACGGGGCGAGGAACACGCCGCGCTCCAGCATGGCGTGGAAGAACACGTTGAAGGCCTTGATGTCACAGGCGGTGGCCTGCGCATAGGTCTCGACTTTCTCGCTGCTGAAGAACAGGCCGAACATGCCGCCGACGCGATTGGTGGTGACGGCCACGCCGGCCTCGCGCGCGGCCGCTTCCAGACCATCGCAGAGCGTGTTGGTTGCCGCCGTCAGGCGCTCGTGGAAGCCCGGTGCCTGCACCAGCTGCAACATCGCCAGGCCGGCGGCCATGGCCACCGGGTTGCCGCTCAGCGTGCCGGCCTGGTAGATCGGGCCGGCCGGTGCGATCTGCGACATCAGCTCGCGGCGGCCGCCGTAGGCGCCTACCGGCATGCCGCCGCCGATGACCTTGCCGAAGGTGCTCAGGTCCGGAGTAATGCCGTAGTACGCCTGCGCGCCGCCCAGGGCGACGCGGAAGCCGGTCATCACTTCGTCGAAGATCAGCAGCGCGCCGTACTGCGTGCACAGGGCGCGCAGGTGCTGCAGGTAGCCTTCGCGCGGCGGGATGCAGTTGGCGTTGCCGACCACCGGTTCGATGATCAGGCCGGCGATATCCGCGCCCTGCTGCTCGAACAGCGCGGTAGCCGCTTCGAAATCGTTGTAGGGCAAGGTGAGGGTGAGTTCGCTCAACCCGGCCGGCACGCCCGGCGAGGTCGGCACGCCGAGGGTCAGCATGCCGCTGCCGGCCTTGACCAGGAAGGAGTCGCCGTGGCCGTGGTAGCAGCCTTCGAACTTGACGATCTTGTTGCGGCCGGTGGCGCCGCGCGCCAGGCGGATCGCCGACAGCGTCGCCTCGGTACCGGAGTTGACCATGCGCACCATCTCGCAGGACGGCACCAGCCGGGTGATGGTCTCGGCCATGGTCACTTCGGCCGCACACGGCGCGCCGAACGACAGACCGTTTCCGATCGCCTGCTGCACGGCCTCGCGTACGGCCGGATGGTTGTGGCCGACGATCATCGGGCCCCAGGAGCCGACGTAATCGATATAGGCGTTGCCATCCACGTCATGCAGGTAGGCGCCATCGGCGCGCTGCACGAAGAACGGTTCGCCGCCGACCGACTTGAACGCACGCACCGGTGAATTGACGCCACCGGGCAGCAGGGTCTGCGCGCGCGTGAACAGGGCGTGGGATTGGGCGTGGTTCATGCGTGAGTCCTTTGAGGTATCAACAACAACGAAGAGCTGGGCTTTGCATTGGCCCCTCTCCCGCTTGCGGGAGAGGGGTTGGGGTGAGGGGAAGCTTCTAGCAAGCAAACGTCAAAAGCCCCCTCATCCGCCCCTTTCGGGGCACCTTCTCCCGCAGGCGGGAGAAGGGAATGGCAGAGATCGTGCGGGCTTGGCTGGTCAGACAGACCCGAAGCAACTGCGATAAGCGTCCAATGCCGCCACCGGATCGGCCTCGCTGAACACGCCGCTGATCACCGCGATCAGGTCCGCACCAGCGTCCACCACAGCCCGGCTATTGTCCGGGGTCAACCCGCCAATCGCCACACGTGGCACCCCAAGTGCGGCGCTTTGTCGCAGCAGCTCCGGACTGGCGCGGCGCGGGGTGATCTTGCTGCGGCTGGGGAAGAACGCCCCGAAAGCCACATAGTTGGCGCCAGCAACAACCGCGCGCTGGGCACGCTCGAACTCGTCATAGCAGGAGGCGCCAATGATGGCCTGCGGGCCAAGCAGGGCACGGGCGGCGGCGATGTCGCCGTCGTCTTCACCCAGGTGCACGCCGGCGGCGCCGACCTGCAGGGCCAGCGCGGCATCATCATTGATGATCAGTGGCACACCGGCTTCGGCACATAGCGCCTGCAGGGCAGTGGCCTGGGCCAGTCGGGTGGGCGCATCGACCGCCTTGTTGCGGTATTGCAGCCAGCTGGTGCCGGCCAGCAGCGGACGCACCCGCTCAAGCAGGTGTGCGCTGTCGGTTTCGTCGGGGGTGATCAGGTAGACGCCACGGGCGTCGGCAAGCTGGGTCATGTATGGCTACCGGTACGGCGCGGGGAATGTGACAATCAACGCCGCTTCTCTGTCCGGTGATTATCCCCGATGTCCGACGCTACGGCCTCCACCCTGCGCAACTGGATGTGTGTCGTCTGTGGCTTCATCTACAGCGAGGCCGACGGCTTGCCGGAAGAAGGCATCGCCCCGGGCACGCGCTGGGAAGACGTGCCCGACACCTGGACCTGCCCCGACTGCGGGGTGACCAAGGACGACTTCGAGATGGTCGAGCTGGATTGAGCCGCAGCGCGCGGCTTGTGCGGTTTGTGGGAGCGGCGTCAGCCGCGAAGCCACTGCTGCACCCGCAGCCATTGATCAACGCGGTGTCAGGGCGAAAACGGGTTCGTGCACGGAATGCCGGCACATGTGTTCGGTCGGATCAGGATCTTCGCCGGTTTCGAATGCTGTAGTGGCTTCGCGGCTTACGCCGCTCCCACAAGGTTGGGCAGGGCAGCCAGGCTCAATGCAGTCTCGGCCTTTCGCCACCCAGTTCAACCAGGCGCTCACGGATGCTGATGGCATCTGCAGCATCGGGCTCCATCTTCAGGTAGCGCGCCAGGTCGGCGCGGGCACCGGCCAGATGCTCCAGTTGCATGTAGGCCAGGCCGCGGTCGCGCACGGCATCGGCCTGTTCGGGCGCCAGCTTGAGGATGCGGTCGGCGCTGCGCGCTGCCCGGTCCCACTCGCCACGCTCGGCGTAGACCCCATGCAGGTTGCGCAGCATGCGCATCAGGATGGCGCGGTGCGGGGCCGGGTCCAGAATCTGCGCCAGCACGTTGTCATCGGGCGTTTCACCGCCCAGGTTGCTGCGGGCGCGCTCGCGCAGTTCGTCCACGCCCAGCGGACGGCCGCCGTTGAACGGGTCCATGATCAGCACGCCGTCTTCCACCGGCAGCCGCACCAGGAAATGGCCGGGGAAGGAAATGCCTTCCAGCGGCAGGCCGAGCCGGCGCGAGACTTCAATCTGCACCAGGGCCAGCGAGATCGGGTTGCCCAGGCGGCGCTCGAACACCTCGTTGAGGTAGCTGTTGCGCGGGTCGTAGTACTCGTCGTTATCGCCGCTGTAACCCACCTCGTTGAACAGGTGGTTGTTGATGGCGGCCACCTTCAGCGGCCATTCGCCGATGGCATCCACTTCCACCCGCAGGTGGTCCGCGTGGGCCTGCAGCACGCGGTCGTACTCGGCCGGGTCCAGCTGCGGGTATTCATCGCGGGCGATCAGCAGGGCAGTCGGCAGCAGCGGCAGTGCCTCGTCGGGCAGGCCGGCCAGTTCATCCCACTGCGGCAGGGTAATACGCGTTTCAGACATGGCCCAAGACTGGCGGCAAAGCGGCGCCGGTTCAAGGGCGCCGCTGTTCAATCTGCTCGGATCAGTCAGTTGCCGGTGGCAATACCCGGGCCGAAGGTCAGCTCGGCGCCGTCTTCGAGCTTGAGTTTGGCGGCCTGGCCGGCGTTGAGTTCCAGCACGTACAGGGCCGGGTTGAAGCTTGGGTAGGGCGGGCACATGTCACCGGCCGAGCACGGCGGGACATCGCGCTGCTGGCCGACCAGGCGGCGCTGGCTGTCGAAGTACAGGATGTCCAACGGGATCTTGGTGTTTTTCATCCAGTACGCCTGCGGCTCCTCGCGGTCGTGGATGAACAGCATGCCGTGGTCGGTTTCCATCTGTTCGCGGAACATCAGGCCGCGGGCGCGGCTTTCGTCGTTCTGCGCCAGTTCCACCTGGTAGCGGGTACCGGCCAGTTCCACCCAATGCTTGCCGTCGGCGCTGGCGCAGCCGGCCAGGGCGAGCAGGGACAGTGTGAAGAGGGTACGCAGGAAGGCGTTGAACATGGTTGGGGACCTGGTTCCTGGGAGGTGTTCAGGCGGGGGGGGGGAAGTCAAAGGCTTCCCCTCATCCGCCCTTCGGGCACCTTCTCCCGTGAACGGGAGAAGGGACAAGCAACAGCGGAAGCCGAAGCAACGGCCAAAGCAACAGCCAAAGCAACAGCCAGAGCCAAAGCAACAGCCAGAGCTGCGCGGGCTCGGCTTACAGCACCTGCGGCGGTTCGCCGCCGACGATGACCACGTCGGCCGGGCGGCGTGCGAACAGGCCAACGGTGACCACGCCCGGGATCTGGTTGAGCTGCTGTTCCAACTTCACCGGGTCGGTGATGGACAGGTTGTGTACGTCCAGAATCAGATTGCCGTTGTCGGTGACCACGCCATCGCGCCACACCGGCTGGCCGCCGGTCAGGGCCAGGATCTCGCGGGCCACCAGGCTGCGTGCCATCGGGATTACTTCCACCGGCAGCGGGAACTTGCCCAGCACCTTGACCTGCTTGCTCGGGTCGACGATGCAGACGAACTGCTTGCTAGCCTCGGCGATGATCTTCTCGCGGGTCAGCGCGGCACCGCCGCCCTTGATCAGGTTCTTGTTGCCGTCGCACTCATCGGCGCCATCCACGTACAGCGACAGGCCGCCGGTGTGGTTCAGGTCCAGCACCTCGATGCCGTGGCCCTTGAGCAGGGCGGTGCTCTGGTCGGAACTGGAGACTGCGCCTTCGATCTGGTCCTTGATGCGGGCCAGGGCTTCGATGAAGTAGGCAACGGTGGAGCCGGTGCCGACACCGACAATCATTCCCTTCTGGACGTATTCGATGGCTTTTTCGGCGGCCAGGCGCTTGGCTTCGGACATGGTGGGCTCGATCAGTTGGAAAACGGTTTTTTTGTAGGAGCGGCGTGAGCAGCGAAGCCGGGGGGCTGAAAGATTGTCAGCTTCGCGGCTGACGCCGCTCCTACAAGAGGGAATTATTTGGCTTTCTTTTCCAGCGACAGCAGCAGCTTCCACTGTGCGGCGGTGACCGGGAACACCGACAGGCGGTTGCCCTTGGCGGTCAGCGGAAAGCCTTCGCCCAGTTCCTCGGCATGCAGCTTGATCTCGTCCAGCGCGATCACCTGCGCCAGCTTGCGCTCGAAACCCACGTCCACCAGCATCCAGCGCGGCTGTTCGCGCGTGCTCTTGGGGTCGTAGTAATCGGACTTGGGGTCGAACTGGGTGTCGTCCGGGTAGGCCTCGCTGGCCACCGTGGCGACGCCGACGATGCCCGGCACCTTGGTGTTGGAGTGGTAGAACAGGATGCCGTCGCCAACCTTCATGCCGTCGCGCATGAAATTGCGCGCCTGGTAGTTGCGCACGCCATTCCACGGCTCGGTGCCCACGCGCTGCAGGTCGTCGATGGAAAAGGCGTCCGGTTCGGACTTCATCAGCCAGTAGCGCTTGCGGGCGGTCATGCGTTCAACGGTTCCGGGTAGAGAGTGGCCTGCTCGGTACAGATGGCATCCACCGCCACGTCCCAGTCCTCGACCGGTAGTGACGGCACCTGCTGGGCGGAGAAACCTACCCCTACCAGCCACGGCGGCGCGGCCTGGCGCTGCCGAAATGCGAAGCTGCGATCATACCAGCCGCCCCCCATGCCCAGCCGCCGGCCACCGTCATCAAAGCCCACCAGCGGGGCGACGACCAAGGCCATTTCCTCCGGCCGCAGCGCCTGTGCGGGGTCGACATCCGGCTCGGGAATGCCATAACGGTTGCTGACCAGGGACTGGCCCGGGCGCCACGGCGCGAAGCGCAGCAGCTTGCCGTGCAGCACCGGCAGGCAATAGGTCTGCTGCGGTGGCAGCTGCATCTGCCAGCGGTGCAGGGCGATCTCGCCGTCCATTGCCCAGTAGCCGGCGACATGGCCACTGACCCCGGCGAAAGGCAGTGACAGCAGGTGCGCGGCCAGGGTTTCGGCCGCGGCGATGCGCTCGGCAGCAGGAATATCGCGGCGGCGCTGGCGCAGTTGTTGGCGGAGGAGTTGGCGTGGATCGGTCATCTGTGAAGGTCGAGGCCTGGAAGCCCCTCTCCCTGTGGGGGGAGGCGAGGCGTTTGCGAACCAACGGTTCGCGACTTGTCGAGCACCCTTGCGCCAGCGCTAGGGTCGGGGCGCGGAGCGGGGGTTTGGGTGAGGGTAAGGGCGAAGCACTCGCGTAGCCAAGCTTCGTGGGGCTTCGCTCTTACCCTCATCCGCCCCTTCGGGGCACCTTCTCCCGTGGGGAGAAGGATAAAAAAGAACGGCGCCCGTTGGGCGCCGTTCTGGAATATTGCATTCTCCGCGGTGACGATGCGTGCGAAACGACCTTGAACCCGGGGTTCAAGTGGGAACGCTGGGGGGCCATCGGGCTTCCCGCTACAAGGCGGACTTGCACACCCGGCTCCGTCGCGCCCCCGTGGTCGTAATTAAGGGACAAGGCGAATGTTTGCACACGCCGTCGTTCACAGCAGAGAACGCGTCGCCAGTATAGCGAGGTTGCGCGGCTACGTGCAGCCGTATTTCACGAATTGCGGATTCATCTGTCTGAGCTGGTCAGCTGGATCAACGCGCGTTGTCGATGGCCAGGTCAAGGCGGCGGTTCAACTCGTTCATCGCCGATTGGAAACGCTGCTGTTGGGCGAGTTGCTCGTCGCGCACCTGCTGCAACTCATGCGCAAGATTGAGCGCCGCCAACACCGCGATGCGGTCCACCGCCGCCATCCGGTTGCTGCCGCGGATCTCGCGCATCTTGCCGTCGAGCACACGTGCGGCGGCGGTGAGGCTTTCGCGCTCGGTGGGTTCCACGCCAACGGTGTACTCGCGGTCCAGGATATGGACGCTGACCGGTTCGTTGTTGCTCACGTGTGCTGCTCCAGCGACTTGAGGCGGGTGATCATGGCTTCCACCCGCGAGCGGGCCTGCTCGTTCTTGGTCAGCAATTGCGAGCGTTCGCTGATCAGCTGTTCCTGTTGCTGACGCAGGCTGCGGTTTTCATCGCTCAGCCGCTGGTTGCGCTCAAGCAGCAGCTCAAGGCGGGAGGCTAGGGCCAACAGTTGGCCAGCGGGGTCGAAGGAGTCCATGGACGGAACGATAGGCATGGCGATAAGGGCCGGTCAAGAAGGAGCATACAGCGCGGTTGGTACACTGTATGGCCGCCGCCATCTTGCCGGTGCCGGCCTTCCTTTCCGCTTTACAGATCAGTGACATGACCGACCTTCCCGCCGTCAACGACATCCTCCAGGCCAGCCAGTCGCTGGGCCTGGCCGCTTCCCCGGCTGAACTCCATGGTGGACTGTGCGGCTGGCTGGCCGCCGGTGGCGCCGATGTGCCCGCGTGGCCGGCCAAGGTGCTGGCCGACGATGGTCTGCCGACCCCGGAACCCGGCAGCCCCCTGGACCTGCTGCGGCAGGCGTCGGTTGCGCAGCTGGAAGACCGTGACTTTGCGTTCGAGCTGGTGCTGGTGGATGCGGCCGAACCGCTGCAGGCACGTACCGACGCCTTGTTTGAATGGTGCCGTGCCTTCCTCGGCGGCTTCGGACTGGCCTCGGGCAAGCGCCCGGCGCTGAGCGAGGAGGGCGAAGAGGCGCTGCAGGACCTGGCGCGCCTGGCGCAGGCCTCCAGCGACGAGTTCGACAGTGCCGACGAGGATGAAGACGCGCTGTCGGAGATCGAGGAGTTCGTGCGTGTGGCCGCGTTGCTGCTGCACGGCGACTGCGTGATGGGTTCGCGCCATCGGCAGAGCCTGAACTGAGGTCGATGATGAAGCGTCTGTCCGGGATTACACCCGCCGAGTACGCGCTCCGCCGCCGGCAGCTGATGGAAGCGGCCGGTGATGACGCAATTCTGGTCCTGCCGGCGGCACCGGAGCGGGTGCGCAGCAACGATACGTTCTACCCGTACCGCCAGGATTCGGACTTCTGGTACCTGAGCGGCTTCCAGGAGCCGGAGGCGGTGCTGGTGCTGATCCCGGGGCGCAAGCATGGGGAGGTGATCCTGTTCTGCCGCGAGCGCGACCCGGACCGGGAAGCCTGGGACGGACCGCGCGAAGGCCAGGATGGTGCGGTCTCGCGCTACGGCATGGACGATGCCTATCCGATCGAGGATCTGGACGAAATCCTGCCCGGCCTGCTGGAAGGTCGGTCGCGGGTGTACTACCACTTTGGCCGTGATGCGGATTTCGACCTGAAGTTGATCGGGTGGGTGAACCGGGTCCGCTCGCAGGTGCGCAATGGTGCGCAGCCGCCGCATGAGTTCCTGGAGCTGGGTCATCTGCTGCACGAGCAGCGCCTGTACAAGAGTGCCGATGAGATCGCCTTGATGCAGGCTGCAGCGGATATCAGCGTGCGTGCGCATCGCGCGGCAATGCGTGCGGCACGTGCAGGCATCCATGAGTACGAACTGCAGGCGGAGCTGGAACGCGAGTTCCGTGCGGCCGATGCGTGTCCTGCATACAACAGCATTGTCGGTGCCGGCGCCAATGCCTGCGTGTTGCATTACCGCGACAACAACAGCGGCAGCCGCGATGGCGATCTGGTGTTGATCGATGCGGGTGCGGAGTATCGCGGCTATGCCAGCGACATCACCCGGACCTTTCCGGTGAATGGCCGTTTCAGCGAGGAGCAGCGCGCGCTGCATGATCTGGTGCTGGCGGCGCAGGCAGCGGCCCTGGAGCAGGCGCAGCCGGGCATTGCCTACGAGGAAGGGCATCTTGCGGCGGTGGAGGTATTGACCGAAGGCCTGTTGCGCCTGGGGCTGCTGAAGGGCGATCTGGAAGAGAACATCATCGAGCGTCATTACCAGCGTTTCTACCGGCACAAGACCGGGCATTGGCTGGGCATGGATGTGCACGATGTTGGTGATTACCGGGTTGCTGGTGAGTCGCGACTGCTGGAACCCGGCATGGTGTTCACCATCGAGCCGGGTTTGTACATTTCGCCGGACGATCGCAGTGTGGAGGCGCGCTGGCGTGGGATTGGTATCCGCATCGAGGACGATGTGTTGATCACCGAAGACGGGCACCGTGTGTTGACCGGTGCGCTTGAACGCAGTGCCGACGAGATCGAAACCTTCATGGCCGAGCGCTGAGCCGCAAGGCATTCGGCTGTAGCAGTTGCAGTTGCAGTTGCAGTTGCAGTTGCCCTCCCTTACGCAAAGCGTAGGGGAGGGTATGGGAGGGGTGCAGTTGCTGTTGCCGTTGCTCTAGCCGTTGCTCCAGCCGTTGCTTCTGCAGTTGCCGTTGCTCCAAAGCTCTTGATCTACCGGGCCCCTTCCGCAGCGACGCAGCCGACGGACAAGACCCCGTATGGGGCGACGTGCAGGACGCACGTCGTTTTTCGACGATACAGGGATGTATCGTCGAAAAATCCCGGCGGCGGAGTGGACCCGCGTCGCGCAGCGGCGTGGGCGCGGAGGCAGGGTGTGCTTTCTTTTGGTTATCTTTTCTTTGCACAAGCAAAGAAAAGTGACTCGCTCCCCGAAGGGGGGCGAAAGCCTTTGCCTTTGCCTCTGCTCTTGTTCTTTAGCTTTAGCCACGGCCACGGCCACGGCCACGGCCACGATCAAGATCAAGATCAAGATCAAGGGCTTTCTCTCCCCTTCGGGGAGCGAGTTACTTTTCTTTGCTTGTGCAAAGAAAAGATAACCAAAAGAAAGCACACCCTGCCTACGCGCCTTCCGCGCTGCGCGCTCCAGGTTCACTCCGCTGGCAGGATTTTTCGACGATACATCCTTGTATCGTCGAAAAACGACGTGCATCCATGCACGTCGCCCCGTGCGGGGTCTTGTCTGCCAGCTCCGTCGCTGCGGAAGGGGCCCGTACGTCAAAAGCGCAGAGCAACAGCAAGAGCAACAGCAACAGCAAGAGCAACAGCAAGTGCAACAGCAAGTGCAAAGCAACGGCACCCCTCCCTGACCCTCCCCTACGCTGCGCGTAAGGGAGGGGAAACAGCAACAGCAACAGCAACAGCAGCCAAAGCCAAAGCCAAAGCCAAAGCTTGATTGGCTGTGCTTCTTTTGAGGGGAGGGGCGATGGATCTCGCCAAAGCGGATGCTGGTACATCCGCCGTATCGCTCATCCCGGGCGCTTTGCGCGCCCGGGGTTCAATCACAGGACGACTGATGTCGCCCCTGATCACGCTTGCGCGGCAAATTCCGGGCGGGTCAGGTTGTCCGCTTCGCCTTCGGTACACAGCACTTCGTCCTCGATGCGCACGCCACCATAAGGACGGAAGAAATCCACGCGCTCCCAGTTCACGCTGGCAGCATTGCCGGCCTTCTTCACTTCGTCCAGCAACATGTCGATGAAGTACAGGCCCGGCTCGATGGTTACCACCATGCCCGGTTCCAGTACGCGGGTCAGGCGCAGGTAGGGATGGCCGGCCGGGCGCTCGACGCGGCCGCCGTCCTCGCTGGCGGCAAAGCCGGCTACATCGTGCACCTGCGCACCGATCAGATGGCCGATGCCATGCGGGAAGAAGGCCGCGCTCACGCCGGTGGCCAGCGCGGTCTCCGGCGCAACATTGATCACGCCGAAATCCTTGAGGATGCCCATCAACGACAGGTGCGCATCAACATGCAGCTGCTTGTAGTCGAAACCGGAACGCACCGCTGCGCACATCTTCAGCTGGGCGGCGTCGACCGCATCGATGAAGGCCTGGAACTCATCGTGGCCCGCCGCGGCATAGGTACGGGTGATGTCGCTGGCATAGCCATAAGCAGAGGCACCGGCATCGATCAGGAAGCTGCGCAGCGGCTGCGGGGCCTGCTTGCCCAGGTCGGTGTAATGCAGCACGGCGGCGTGTTCGTTGAGGCCGATGATGTTGCCGTAGGGCAGCTCGTTGGCGTCCTGGCCGACGGCGCTGCAATACGCCATGTGGATCTCGAACTCGCTGGCGCCGGCGCGGAACGCGGCTTCGGCGGCACGGTGGCCGCGCACGCCCAGTACCTGTGCCTGGCGCATCAGCGCGATCTCATACGGCGTCTTGTAGCCGCGATGCCATTCCAGGTAATTGATTACCGCTGCCGGGTTGTTCGGGGCAAAGCCGCCCAGCGCGCTCTGCGGCTCACCGAGGATGGCGCAGCGGCTGGGGTCGGCCGGCAGCAGTGCCAAGGCATCTTCCGGCTTGCGGATGATGTGGATGTCGAAATGCTCCACCCACCAGCCGCTGGGGGCGTCCGGGACCACGTGCCAGTAATCGAAGGGCTGGTAGAACACCAGGGTCGGGCGCTTGCCCGGGGTGTGGATCAGCCAGCTGTACGGCAGCTTGGTCAGCGGCAGCCAGGTCTTGAACTGCGGGTTGACCGCGTACGGGTAGTCGCGGTCGTCGAACACCTGGTAATGCTGGGTGCCGCTGGGAACCACCAGGTGATCGAAACCACCGCGCGCAAGCGCCGCGTCGGCGCGGCGGATCATCTGGGCAAGGTGTTGGGCGTAGAGGCTGCCTGGATCGTGCTGGTTCATCGCGGTGGCTCGCTGGGACGTGCGGAATGCAGGTCCCAATTCTGCCGCAATCGGCCTGCCGCTGCTGTGCCGTTTTCGGCACTCAGGCCGCAGGGATGCTGCCTTCGATCCACTGCACAAGGCGCTCGCGATGGCCCTTGTCCAGGGTCAGGAAGCGGAAGCCGGCCCATGACTGCTCGGGTGCATGGGTAGGTTCGGACCACAAGAGATGTGCACCCACGTCGATCTGCAGGTGACCGCCGCGGCCGTCGGGGATGGGAAACTGCAGCTGGTACAGCGCGTCGTCCTGCAGTGGCACCGAGGTGATCAGCAACATGCCGGTTTCGGATATGTTGCCGAGCCTGCCGATATGGGTGCCGGTCATCTGGTCGCGCACCTGCACCAGCTCGGGAACCTGCAGACGCGGCGCGCGACGGGTATTGGTGATCATGCGGATTCCCCGCTGTTGGAGGTGTGGCCGGCAATCGAGCGCAGTGCGCGCACGGTGGCCTGCCAGGCGCGGTCGATCAGGCGGCCCTTGTCCTCGGTGACGATACGCAGCTGGCCCTTGGCCATCAGCCGCGCCATCGCGTCGAGCGACTGCTCGGAAACCTTCTGCCCGCGCTGGTTGACGAACAAGGCGTTGCCGGTGATCAGGCTGTACCAGGACAGGCGCTGGCGCCGGTTGTCGCCCTGCTGGTTGACGGTGAATTCGAACCAGGTGCCGAAGGGCAGGGTACGCAGCTGGCGGTAATAGCCCTCTTCCTCTTCGGTGCGGGCCGGTTCGACTTTCCGGCGACGCTCTTCTTCGTCCGGGTCACCGGCTTCACCCAGCCGGGTCCGTGTCTTGAGCTTGGCGGCCAGTTCCGTGCGCGAGGTGATGGCGTCCTCACCGCCCGGTGTGGACAGGCGGCGGGAGATCGCTGCGGCCTCATCCTGGTGGTAACCCACCTGCAGCAGTGATTGCTCGATTTCCTCGCCGAAACCCGTATCGGCGGCACCCCCGGGTGCCAGGCCGGTGATCTCGGCGATGCGACGGGTGGCTTGCTCGCGCTGCCGCCATTCCTCCGAACCTTCGCCATGGCGCAGCAAGGTGAGGGTAAGTACATCGGCCCATGCCTTGCGCAGCAGGGTCTGCACGAACTTCGGGGGTTCAGTGCTCTGGCACAGCGCATCGATGCTGCTGCTGGCCAGCTGCTTGGCAGCCTCCAGGCGTTCCTTGCCGCGCGCGGCATCCACCTGCCGCCGTTCGGCCATCTCCGCGCGCCGGGCCGCCGCACGCAGGTGTCCCTGGATGATGTCGTTGGCCTCAACGAAGACAGCTTCATCACCCTGGTAGTCGCTGACGACCTTGGTGACCGCGTCCTTGAGCTTCAGCAGCAAGAGGGGATCGCTGTCGTCATCGCTGAGCCATACCGCACCGGATTCGGCGACGGCATTGAGCAGTTCGCGTGCCGGGTGCTGGTCACGCAGGAAGAACTCCTGGTCGCTGATCGCGGCGCGGGCCAAGGGCACCTGCAGGCGACGCAGCAGGTCGGCGGCGGGGCCCTCGCTGCGCACTTCGCGCTGCAGCTCGGAATAAAGCATGCCGAGCAGGTCCATGGTGTCGCCATCCTGCACCGACAATGTCGCCGCAGGGCCGTGCTCGGCCTTGACCTGTGCGATCAGCGCGTTGCGGATGTCGGCCATGCTGTGGCGGCTACCCGATGAGGATGCGGCCGCCTGCAGTTTGCCCAGCATGTCCAGCGCAATCTGGGTGGACACCGGCTCCGCCGGAATGTTCGGCGGGCTGCCAGCGGCAGCCGGAGCCGCCGCGCCCTGCTCGGCCTGTGCCTGCAGCGCGGCAAAGTCGGGCATGCCGCGACCGCCGGCAGGCGCGGCGCTGGCCTGGCCGGCGGGCGTGCCGCCACTCCCCGTCGATGCGCCCGCATTGTTTGCGCCCGCCGCAAGAGCGTGGCGTGCGGCATCAAGCAGGGTGTGGAGGCTTTCCATCGGCGCGCTGGGGGCGCCGATGGCCGTCTGCTGGGGCGGTGTGGCGTTGGCCGGGCCGGCGGCGGGGGGGCGCACCCGCCTGCAACTCATTGGAGATGCTGGCCCATGACGCCGGCGGGGCTTGGCCTTGCCAGCTGGTCAGGGGCGCCGAACCTGCAGTGCGACGTCCAGCGGTGCCTGCATCGGCGTTGCCGCCGGCAGCCCCTGCGCCGCGGGGCGCGGAAGGACGGGAAAGGTGGGGGCGATACACCAGTCCCGGGAGCACGCCCTCGCGCTCCAGCAGGATGTTCAGGCGATCCACCAGCTCCGCATGACGCGACATGGTCATGCGCTCGAATACCTGGAACAGCAGCAGCTGGGTATCGAGGTTGAGTTGCATCTGTTCGCCGCTGTCGCGCAACGCCCGGCACTGGGCGTAGGGACCTACGGGCAGGTGCTCGGGATCAAATGCCGGCTGCGCAGCCAGGACCGCGAAACGCTGGCCCAGCAACAGCAGGGGGCTGGGGGCGCGGAAGGCTTCGCGGCGCGCCATTTCGTGCAGCACGATGTCGCGGTCGATGTCGGTGTCTTCAACCAGTGTCATCGACTTGAAGGTCGACGCGTGCACTTCCTGCACGGGCTTGGGCGGGTCCTTGAAATTGGCCAGTTGCGCTGCCAACGCGTCCAGGAACAGATCGGGGAACTGTTCGGCGTGGTCGCGCAGGACCCGCAGCTGGGCGTAGATGTCAGACTGGATCTGGCTGTTGTGGGCCATCTCCGCGTTCTTGAACAGCGCACGTTCCAGCTCCATGGCGGTCAGCTGCAGCGGTGTGCGCAGGACTTCATCGGTGGCGAGGAAAATGCTTTCCAATAGCTGTCGTACGCGCGCAGGTGCCGGCGTGGCGGCGATCCGTGCCATGGATTTGCTGGATGAGCGTGGTGCTGTGCCTGACATCCCGTATTCCTTGCCCCTGAATGGGCGTTTTCTATCATTTATGTGATGCAACGGCCACTTTTTGCAGGTCTTACGGTAGGAACAACTCCACCACATCGTTGGTGAAGCGGCGGCCAAGCTCGGTGGGCGTCCAGTAATCACCGTTACCTATGAGCCAGCCGCGCTCCAGCGCCGTCGCCAGTGAAGGTGCAAGCACGCTTCGTGCCAAACCGGTGCGCGACTCGAAATCGCGCAGGCTGAAACCTTCGTGCAGGCGCAGCAGGTTGAGCATGTACTCGAACGGCAGGCGGTCGGCGCTGATTACGTCATCGCCGCCGATACTGGCCGGGGTGCCGGCGGTGTCCATGAAGGTCTGCGGGTGCTTGTGTTTCCAGCGGCGCAGCACGTGCTGCTCGGCGCCGGAGCTGATCTTGCCGTGGGCACCGGCGCCAATGCCAAGGTAGTCGCCAAAGCGCCAGTAGTTGAGGTTGTGCTGGCACTGCCAACCGTCGCGGGCATAGGCGCTGACCTCGTACTGGCCGTAGCCACGCTCGGCGAGCAGGGCCTGGCAATGCTCCTGGATGTCCCAGGCGCTGTCTTCGTCCGGAATGCCCTGCGGCGGCCGGGCGAAGAACACCGTATTCGGCTCCAGCGTCAGCTGGTAGTGCGAGATATGGGTGGGGTCGAGGGCGAAGGCGCGCTCGAGGTCGTACTCGGCCTGGGCCAGGGTCTGCTGCGGCAGCGCGTACATCAGGTCGATGTTGAAGTTCTTGTAGCCGGCGTCCTGCGCCAGCTTGACCGCGCGCTCGGCCTCGTTGCTGTCGTGGATGCGACCCAGGCGCTTGAGTGCCTCATCATTGAACGTCTGGATGCCGAAGCTGATGCGGTTCACCCCGGCCGCGCGGTAGCGGTCGAAGCGGCCGTGTTCGGCCGTGCCCGGGTTGGTCTCCAGCGTCACTTCCAGGTTCGGCGCGAAGCGCAGTCGCGCACTGGCTGCCTGCAGGAAACGGTCAATCGCCTCTGGCGGGAACAGGCTGGGGGTGCCGCCGCCAAAGAATACGCTGTTGACTACCCGGCCCCAGACCAGCGGCAGGTCCTGGTCCAAGTCGCGGATCAGCGCATCGATATAGGCGTCGAAGGGCAGGTCGCCCTTGCCGGCATGCGAGTTGAAATCGCAGTACGGGCATTTGCGCACGCACCACGGCAGGTGCACGTACAGCGCCAGTGGTGGCGGCACCAGCTGCACGCCGGCCGCGTGACCGTGATCGATCGCGCAGGATTCGCCGGGAAGGTGGTTGCAGTGGTCGTGGGAGTGCGGCATGGACGGCTGTTGGAAAGAGTGGGAGTACAGGGTTACGGGCGCTATTGCCCGGCCAGCAGGATTGGATCGACCAGCGAACGTGGTTGTGCACGTAGCACCGCTGCGCTGACATCGCGGAACATCGGTGACGGCCCCTGATAGCTGCCGACCTCGTTGTCCATGAGACGGTGTCGCGCCGGTCGGCTGCCATTGCGCATGTGCAGATACAGGCCGGAAACCATGGCTTTGCGCTTGTCGGCGAAGTTGTCGTAGCGAACCTCAAGCACGTCCACCAGGTCCACCTTGCGCCAGCGGTGCGCAGTGGCGATGTTGTGGTAACGGAGCTGGCCAGCCCGCTCATCCAGCACCACGCGTTGCCACAGGATGGGAGCAGCGATCAGTGAAATGACCAGGGCGCAGCCAAGTGCCCAAAGCGGCAGTGCGAGCCAGGATTGCTCCCCGTCATACGCCAGCATGGCGCCCACTATCGCGCCGCTTACAGCGCCCAGAATGGCGACAAGCTGCACAAGCCCCATCCGGGTCCGATAGCGGCGTGGCGTCATTCCCTGATCTCCGTGGTCAATCGAACGCAAGTTGCGACATGCGCTGCAACAACAGCTGCAGCGCCTTGGCGCGGTGGCTGCGGCCGTTCTTCTGTGCCGGTTCCATCTGCGCTGCGGTCAGGCCGAGTTCTTCATCCAGGAACACCGGGTTGTAGCCGAAGCCATTGCTGCCGCGCAGTTCGTCGATGATGCGACCTTCCCAGCTGCCTTCGCAGATCAGCGGTTGCGGGTCGTTGGCATGGCGCAGCAGCACGATCACCGCGTAGAAGCGCGCCGTGCGGCGCTCGGCCGGGACATCGCGCAGCGCATCAAGCAGCTTGGCGTTGTTTGCAGCATCATCGGTGGGGCTGCCGGCATAGCGCGCGCTGTACAGGCCGGGCGCGCCGTCCAGTGCATCGACAATCAGGCCGGAGTCGTCGGCCAGCGCTGGCAGGCCGGTCACCGCGCAGGCATGGCGGGCCTTGATCAACGCGTTCTCGACGAAGGTCAGGCCGGTTTCCGGCACATCGTCCACGCCCAGTTCGCGCTGCGGCACGATCTGCAGGGGCAGGTCGGCCAGCATGGCCTGCAGTTCTTTCAGCTTGCCGGCGTTGCCGCTGGCCAATACCAGTTTCATTGCTTGGGCTCCAACAAGTCCCAGGTGTTGCCGTACAGGTCGCGGAACACCGCGACCGTGGCATAGGGTTCATCGCGTGGGGCTTCGAGGAATTCCACGCCCTGCGCAAGCATTGCCGCATGGTCGCGATGGAAGTCATCGGTGTGCAGGAAGAAGCCAACGCGGCCACCGGTCTGGTTGCCGATGCGGCTGCGCTGCTCCTCGTCGCTGGCACGCGCCAGCAGCAGCGCGGCTGCGCGGCCATCGGTCGGGCCGACCACCACCCAGCGCTTGCGGCCCTGGTCCAGGTCCTCCAGCAGCTGGAAGCCGAGCTTGCCGGTGTACCAGGCGATGGCTTCGTCGTAGTCGGCGACCACGAGGGTGACCAGGGCGAGGCGCCGGTTCATGCCGACGCCAATGCCGCCTGCTGGGCGTCGAACAGCTCGCGGATGCCCTTTTCGGCCAGCACCAGCAGCGCGTCCAGCTCCTCGCGGCGGAAGGCATGGCCTTCGGCCGTGCCCTGCAGCTCGATGAAGCCACCGCCGTCATTCATGACGATGTTCATGTCGGTATCGCAGTCGCTGTCCTCGGGGTAATCCAGGTCCAGCACCGGCTGGCCCTTGTAGACGCCGACCGACACGGCGGCGACGGCACCGAACAGCGGGTTGCGCTTGATCTCGCCGCGCTTCATCAGCAGGTTCACGGCGTCGACCAGGGCCACATAGGCGCCGGTGATGGCGGCGGTGCGGGTACCGCCGTCGGCCTGCAGCACGTCGCAGTCCAGGGTGATGGTGCGTTCGCCCAGTGCGTTGCGGTCGATGCAGGCGCGCAGGGTGCGGCCGATCAGGCGCTGGATTTCCAGGGTGCGGCCGCCCTGCTTGCCGCGCGCGGCTTCACGGTCGGAGCGGGTGTGGGTGGAGCGCGGCAGCATGCCGTATTCGGCGGTGACCCAGCCTTCGCCCTTGCCGCGCAGGAAGCCGGGTACCCGGTTCTCGACGCTGGCGGTGCAGAGCACGCGGGTGTCGCCAAAGCTCACCAGCACCGAGCCTTCGGCATGGCGGGTGAAGGAACGCTCGATGGTGACGGTGCGCATCTGGTCGGCCTGGCGGCCGCTGGGACGGGAAAAGGTCATGGGGGATCCGGTTAGTACGAGTTGATCTTGCGGGCGTCTGGGTGGTGGATGCACCAGCGTCCAGAGGTGGCTAGGTTACCATTCGCCCTTTGAAACACATCGGAAAGCACATGATTCGGAGCATGACCGCCTATGCCGGCGGCGAACGCATCACCGGGTGGGGCACCCTGGGCTGCGAACTGCGCTCGGTGAACCACCGGTTCCTTGAAGTGGGCGTGCGTCTGCCCGAGGACCTGCGTGCGCTGGAGCCGCAGCTGCGCGAGCGCGTTGCGGCCCGGGTCAGCCGCGGCAAGCTCGACCTGGTGATGCGCCTGCGTGCACCGGAAGCCGCCACCTCGCTGGCCGTCAACGAAGTGCTGGTGGATCAGCTGTCTGAATTGGCGCAGCGCCTGCACAGCCGCTTCCCCGGGATGCAGGTGGGCTTCACCGACCTGCTGCAATACCCCGGCGTGCTGCGCGCCGAGGCGACCGACAGTGCCGCCCTGCATGCCGAAGCACTGGCCTTGCTGGAAGAAACCGTCACCAGCTTCGTGCAGGCACGTGAGCGGGAAGGCGACAAGCTGGCCACGGCGATCAGCGAGCGCGTCGATTCGGTCGAACGCATTGCCGGTGAAGTCCGCGAGCTTATCCCGGCCATCCGTGAGGGGCAGCGGGTCAAGCTGGCCGCACGCCTGGCCGACCTGCCGCACCCGGTCGACCCTGGCCGGGCGGAGCAGGAGCTGGTGATGTGGCTGCAGAAGCTCGACGTGGATGAGGAGCTGGACCGTCTGGACAGCCATATCGCGGAAATCCGCCGCGTGCTGCGCCAGCGCGAGCCGGTCGGCCGCCGCCTGGACTTCCTGCTGCAGGAGTTCAACCGCGAAGCCAACACCCTGGGCTCCAAGTCGGTGGACGCACGCACCTCCAATGCCGCCGTCGAGCTGAAAGTGCTGATCGACCAGATCCGCGAGCAGGTCCAGAACATCGAGTAAGGGTAGTGCCGAGCCATGCTCGGCAAGGAACCCAAGGTAGTGCCGAGCCATGCTCGGCAAGGAACCCAAGGTAGTGCCGAGCCATGCTCGGCAAGGAACCCAAGGTAGTGCCGAGCCATGCTCGGCAGATGCCTTACCGG
>NZ_JBRREA010000061.1:0-24043 GCF_056759975.1 Stenotrophomonas sp. STEN031 | reverse complement strand
CTTTTGGCTTTTGGCTTTTGGCTTTTGGCTTTTGGCTTTTGGCTTTTGGCTTTTGGCTTTTGGCTTTTGGCTTTTGGCTAGTTCTTTAGCCCTTCTCCCGCTTGCGGGAGAAGGGTTGGGATGAGGGGACGCTTTTGATCTTGCCGGGTAAGGCCCCTGCCGAGCATGGCTCGGCACTACAGTGGCCTTTGCTCCTTCTCCCGCTTGCGGGGTGAGAGGGGCAGCTTGCCAACCACAGGTTCGCTGCCCATCGAACGCCCTTGCGCCAGCGCAAGGGCCGGGGCGCGGAGCGAGGGTTGGGATGAGGGGACGCCTCTGATCTTGCCGGTAAGGCCCTTGCCGAGCATGGCTCGGCACTACAGTGGCCTGCTTTGGCTTTGCCCTCAGCCCTGCGTCCGCAGCAGCTGATGCAAGGTGCTCTTCAACCTGCGGCCTTCCTCGCGCAGGTAATCACGTTCATCGCGCCACGCAGGAAAACGCGCTTCCACTTCCGCCCAGAACGCCGGCGAGTGGTTGGCCTGCAGCAGATGACACAGCTCGTGCACCAATACGTATTCAAACGCCGATGGCCGCGCCAATACCAAGGCCAGATCCAGCGCCATCGAGCCATCCGGCGCCAGTGATCCCCATTGCGAGGACATCACCTTGGGCCGCAGCCGTGACGGCGCCCGTGCCAGGCCCGGCAGATAACGCGGCAGCCACTGGCCGACATCAGCACGCACCTGCACTTCGTAGAATTCGCGCAGCGCGCGCCGCAAGGCGGGCTCCCCTGCACGCGCCGGCAACTGGATCGTCACTCCATCGGCATCCGCCTCGATGCGGGTAAACCGTCCTTCCTGCCACTGCACCGGCAACAGTTCGCCGCGCAACGGCAGCACGCCGGGCTCACGCAGACGCAGTGCTGGCGCGAGCAAACCATCACCACCCAACCGCGCCAACTGTTGCTGCAACCATTGCCGGTTTGCCTGCAGGAAACGTTCGCCGGAAACCAGGCTTGCCCGCAGCGGCAGGGTCAGCCGTGCACCGCGTTCGTCCACGCTGAGTTTGAGCCGGCGTGCACGCGGATCACGCACGCGCAGCACTTCGATCTCGGCATCGTCCAGACGCAGGCGCACCGTGTCGCGCTGGATCACCGGCGCGGCGGGGGTCATCAGACGGCGAAGCAGACTAACCATGGTCCCAGCATAGTCCCTACCCGGTTACGAAACCGGGTAGGCCAGCAACGGGTTCAGCTATCAGCCTTGCTCAGCTTGAATGCCTGCTCCAACAACAGGAACAGTCGGCGGATTTCACCACTCTGCAGGGCGAAGCGGGCATCCAGTTCGGCGCGGCGGCCTTCCTCGTCGATGTGCTCGAGCTGGTCCAGCGCACCATCGAGGAACTTCAGCTTGCGCACGATCAGGTCGTCGCCGAGCACGAAGGACAAGTTGTCCTCGAACACCAGCGCCAGCTTGGTGACCTGCTTGCCGGCGTCCAGGTGCTTGTCGATCTCGTCGCAGCGCAGTTCCTGATGCTGGCACTTGACCACCGCGCCACCTTCGGCCGGGTCCTTCATCTCGCATTCTTCGCCCAGGCTCAGGCCTTCGGGCAGCGGTTCGCCGGCGATCCACGCGGTCAGGATGGCGCGCGGTGCGACTTCGGCGTTCAACGGCATTGCCGGGAAGCTGCCGAGCATGCCGCGGATGTCACTCATCACGTTCTCGCCGGTCTTGCGGCTGGAACTGTCGACGGCGACGTAACCGTGCTGCAGATCGAGGAAGGCATCGGTGCGCGAGCTCTTGACGAAGGCGCGCGGCAGCAGCTCATGCAACAGGTCGTCCTTCAGGCGCTTGCGCTCACGTCCACCGGGCTTGCGACCTTCCTTCTCTTCGATCTCTTCCAGCTTGCGCTGCAGCAGATCGTTGACCACCACGCTGGGCAGGATCTTGTCTTCACCGCCGACGGTCAGCCACAGCGCATCGCCGATGCGGTGCGAGAACTGGGTCTTTTCTTCACGACCAAACGGCGAGATGAAACCGCGCGAGGTCATTTCCAGCGCGCCGACCGGCTTGAGCACCACCTGCGGCAGCAGCGTGTCGACGTCGGAGAAATCAATGGAGGTAGGGAAACGGAACAGCGTGAGGTTCTTGAAAAACATGGATGTCCTATTTCGTATTCATGGTTCAGGGGCTTGCTTCTCGTCGCTGGAGAAGCTGCTCCGAAGAGCGTGCCCCCGTGGAGCCGGGGGCGGAAGAGGGTGATGCGCGGTGCCTGGTTTCAAACCACCGTAGCACTGCCTGCCCTCATCCCAAGCCTTCTCCCGGCGGGAGAAGGGCTGCTTGATCCTGCTGCTTGTCGCTGCCATCCAGCCACGCCTGCGCATCAGACTGCGGCGCGTCTTCACGACGACCCAGCGCCATGAAGTCGAACAGCTTGGGGTCGGCCAGTTGCGAGGGGCGGATATCACCCAGCGCGCGCGAGATCTGTTCGATGCGGCCAGGCGTGTCCTTCTCCCACTGTTTCATCATCAGGCCGATCTGCTTGCGCTGCAGGTTTTCCTGACTGCCGCACAGATTGCACGGAATGATCGGGAACTGGCGGGTATTGGCGTAATCGATGATGTCCGCTTCGCGCACATAGGCCAGCGGGCGGATCACCACATGCTTGCCGTCGTCGCTGCGCAGCTTCGGCGGCATGCCGGAAATCTTGGAATGGTGGAACAGGTTCATGAAGAAGGTAGCCACCATGTCATCGCGGTGGTGGCCCAGCGCGATCTTGGTGAAACCATTGGCTTCGGCATAGGTGTACAGCGAGCCACGGCGCATGCGCGAGCACAGCGAGCACATGGTCTTGCCTTCCGGAATCACCCGGCTGACCACCGAATACGTGTCCTGTTCGATGATGTGGTACGGCACGCCCACCGACGCCAGGTATTCCGGCAGCACATGCTCGGGGAAACCCGGCTGCTTCTGGTCCAGGTTCACCGCCACCAGCTCGAACGGCACCGGCGCCTTCTTCTGCAGCTGCAACAGGATGTCCAGCAAGGTATAGCTGTCCTTGCCGCCGGACAGGCAGACCATCACCTTGTCGCCGGCCTCGATCATGCCGAAGTCGGCAATGGCCTGGCCTACCTGGTGACGCAGGCGTTTGCCGAGTTTCTGGTGTTCACGTTCGGCCACGTGCGGATCACGGGCCCGCGGGGCGGGATCGGGCAGGGAAATGACAGCGCTCATCCCGGGCATTCTACCGGCTGGGACGCGCCTCCACAGCGTCGGCTGCAGCAGCGTTGCACAAAAGCGTAATACCGGCGTCACCACGCGATGACAGCATTTCTGACTCCCTGTTCAGTTGTTGACTCCATCGTGCTCCCTACCCGTCTTGCTTCTGCTGTCTGTCACGCGCTCCTGCTTTCCGCTCTGGCTCCGGCCGCCGCACTGGCCCAGGATGCCGCCACACCCGCACCCGCCGTGGCCAAGGACCTGGATACCGTCATCGTCACCGGCCGCAGCGGCACCGGTGTGCGTACCAAGGTGGAAACCAGCTATTCGGTAACCAATATCGAGGAAGAACAACTGCGCATGCAGGCGCCGACCAGCGTCACCGAGGCGCTGAAGTCGGTGCCCGGCTTCTGGGTGGAGGCGTCCGGCGGCGAGGCCAGCGGCAACATCCGCGCGCGCGGCATCCCGGTCGACGGCTTCGGCTCGGTGACCCTGCTGGAAGACGGTATTCCGGTGGTGCACGACCCCGCGCTGGGCTATCTCAACGGCGACCAGGCCTTCCGCCTGGATGAAACCATCGAGCGTATTGAAGTGGTGCGTGGTGGTCCGGCATCGGTGATGTACTCCAACGCGCCGGCCGGTGCGATCAACTTCATCCCGCGACAGGTCGGCGACGAAGCCAGCGGCGTGTTCAAGTACACCGTCGGCGACAGCGGCCTGAACCGCATGGACTTCGCCTATGGCAGCCCCTTGGCCAATGGCTGGAAGCTGCTGCTCGGCGGCTTCTACCGGGTCGAGGACGGCGTCCGCGATCCCGGCTTCAACGGCAACGAAGGCGGCCAGTTCCGCCTGAACCTGGCCAAGGAGTTCGAAGGCGGGCGCTTCAGCATCGATGCCAAGCACATGGACGACCGCGTCGCCCTGTACCTGGGCATCCCCATGTACACCAACGGCAACGGCGACATCCGCGCAGTACCCGGCTTTGACGGCAATCACGGCACCCTGGCCGGTCCGGAGACGCGCCATCTGTCGATGAAGACCGCCGATGGCCGTGGCTGGGACTTCGACAACAGCGAAGGCACCCACGTCAAACGTGACCAGCTCACGCTGAAACTGGAAACCGAACTGGGTGCCGGCTGGGAGCTGGCGCAGTCGGCGCGCTTCAGCAAGACCGACACCATCCGCAACGGCGTGTTCCCGAACTCGCTGACCCCGGCTGCCACCTTCCTCGATGGGCAGAAGAGCCTGCTGGCCGGCGTACCCGGCGCCGCCTCGCTGGGCCTGCGTTACGTCAACGGCAGCGGTGAGTTCAACACCGCCAACCAGAACGGCAACGGCCTGCTGGTCATTGGTGGCCTGCGCGGCCTGGACATCCCGGTGCGTGAGTTCGTCAGCGACACCCGTTTGATGCGCAGCTTCGACCTCGGCGGCCAGCAGCACAACCTGACCCTGGGCTATTACATGGCCTCGACCAAGGAAGACTACAGCCGCTATTCGTCCTCGGTGCTGATGGACGCCAGCAACAATGCCAGCCTGCTCGGGCTGGTAGCGCTGGACGCCAATGGCCAGGTGCTGAAGACCTTCACCGACAACGGTGTGTGGCGCTACGGCTACGAATGGAACAACGCCTCCGGCGAGCAGAAGACGCATGCCTTCTACGTCAGCGACGAGTGGCAGGTGAATGATCAGTTGCGCATCGACAGCGGCCTGCGCTGGGAAAAGGCCAGCAGCAGTGGCTGGAACGAGGTTCGCCGCAGCGTCAACGGCGGCACCCTGGCCACCTCGCAGATGCTGACCGGCTCGGGCATGTACGTGAACCACGACCTGAGCTCGGACGACCTGGGCTGGTCGATCGGTGCCAACTGGCAGTTCAACGACAGCATGGGCGTGTTCGGCCGCTGGACCTCGGCCTTCCGCCTGCCCAGCCTGGGCAACTACATCACCCGCAACGACAACTGCGACGCAAGTTCGGCCGAAACCGTGGCTGCCTGCGCCGCCGCCAACGGCAAGGTTGCCGATACGCAGACGATGGATCTGGCCGAGATCGGCTTCAAGTTCGCCAACCCGCTGTTCAGCGCCTACGCGACTGCCTTCTACACCAAGTACGACAACGTCGGCTTCAGCAACTACAACTTCAACCCGAACACCGGTGTGTCCAGCCGCGAGGCCGGCTATGCCAGCACCCGCACCTTCGGCGTGGAGCTGGAAACGGCGTGGTACCCCACCGACTGGCTCGACCTGCGCCTGACCGCCACCTGGCAGGACGCACAATACCGCGACCTGCGTTACAGCGAACTGGTCAACGGCGCGCCGGTGCTGCGCGACTTCGTCGGCAACCAGCTGATCCGTGTGCCGGAGCTGGGCGGGCGCCTCGTCGCCGGCATCAACCTGCTCGATCAGCGCCTGCGCCTGCAGGCGGCCGCCGAGCACCAGGGTGAACGCTATGTGGATACCGCCAACTCGGTGCGACTGCCGTCCTACGAAGTACTCAACCTCAGCGCGCGTTACGAGCTGACCGATCGCTTCTCGGTCTACGGCTACGTCGACAACGTCACCAACTCGCTGGGCCTGACCGAAGGCAATCCGCGCGCCGGTGAACTGTCCAGCAGCGATGCCGGTGCCAGCGCCTTCATCGCGCGGCCGCTGCTGGGCCGCAACTACCGCATGGCCGTGATGTACCGCTTCTGATGCGTAGCTTGCTCCCCGTATTGCTGGCGGCGTTTGCCGCCAGCACCACCGCCCAGGCGGCCGACGTACTGCAGCTGCAAGGCACGCTGGAAGGCAAGGACCACCAGCGCTACCTGGCGCTGCCGTTCGAGGTGCCGGCCGGCACCGGTCGCGTCGCCGTCACCCTGCACCATGACGGCGCGCAGGACCGCACCGTCATCGACCTCGGCCTGCTCGATGCCAACGGCTTCCGTGGCTGGAGCGGCGGTTCGCGTTCGTCGATCAACGTGTCCCGCTACGACGCCAGCGGCGGTTACCTGCCAGGCGCAATTCCCGCCGGCAAATGGCAGGTGCTGCTCGGCATCCCCAATATCCGCCCCAAGGTGCAGACGCCGTACAAGGTGGAGGTGACCTTGTGGAGCGAGGCAGAGGTGGACGCCGGCAGCGACCGCAACGGCCCGGTGTTGCGTGACAGCGCCGGCTGGTACCGCGGCGACCTGCACATGCACAGCACCCACAGCGACGGCAGCTGCAGCAGCCAGCAGGGCCGCAAGGTGCCCTGCCCCTTGTTCCTCAGCCTGCAGGCGGCGGTACGCCAGGGCCTGGATTTCGTCGCCCTCACCGAGCACAACACGGTCTCGCACCTGGAGGAAGTGGCGCGCCACCAACCGTGGTTCGACCAGTTGCTGCTGATCCCCGGCATGGAGGTCACCACCTTCCAGGGCCATGCCAATGTCTTCGGCGTCAACGGCCCGCTGCCCTTCCGGCTGGGCGAGCAGGTGCCGGACTGGAGCAGCCTGCTGGGCCAACTCAAGCGCAGCGACGCGGTGTTCTCGATCAACCACCCCGCACTGCCCTCGGGCGAGGACTGCATGGGCTGCGGCTGGACCCCGGCCACACCGGTGGACATGGCGGCTGTGCAGGCGGTGGAAGTGGTCAACGGCAGCCAGGCCGATGGCCCGCGCGCCGGTGTCGGCTTCTGGGAGAAGCAACTGCAGCAAGGTCGACGCATGACCGCCATCGGTGGCAGTGACAGCCACAACCCGGGTGCGGCCAATGGCCCCTCCCCGATCGGCCTGCCGGCCACGCTGGTGCATGCGCCGGCGCTGTCGCGCAACGCCATCCTTGCCGCGCTCAAGCAGGGCCGGGTGGTGGTGGATGTGCGCAATGTCGCCGGCAGTCGCCTGGACCTGTGGCTGCAGAGTGATGCGGGGCAGCGCGCGGAGATGGGCCAGCAGTTGGCATTGCCGGCCGGGCAATGGGCCACCCTGCATGCCGAGCTGGACTATCCGCGGCCGGTGCGAATCGAGCTGATCGTCGATGGCCAGCGCCATCCCAGCAGCGTGGAGACCGGCGCCAATGGTGTGCAGCAGGCCAGCCTGCGCTGGCGCTCGGACGGCAAGCGGCATTGGCTGCGGGTGGACGCGCGCGACGCCGATGGCAGCCTGTTGCTACTGGGCAACCCGGTATACGTGAACTGGCCGCGCTGACCGGCTAAGCTGGCGGCATGTCCGAGCTGCCGCCAATCCACGAGCTGAACCAGCGCATCGCCGAGCTGCGGGCCGAGCACCGCAGCCTGGACGAACGTATCGCCAAGCTGGCCGCCAATCCCGACGACGACCTGGACGCCAAGCGCCTGAAGAAGCGCAAACTGCAGCTCAAGGACTGCATCACCAAGCTGGAAAGCATGCTGATCCCGGACGAGCCAGCCTGAGCGCAGCTCAACGCAAAACCCGCCAACAAACAGTAGTGCCGAGCCATGCTCGGCAGAGGCCTTCCACTACAACCCATCAACCCCGCCGGGATTGTGGCAGTGGGGCAAGCCGCGAAGCGGGCAGCATTGAGATCACCGGCATGCCTGCCCCCTGATTGAGCAGCGGCTTCGCGGTTTACGCCGCTCCTGCAAGCCTTGCAGCAAGCCAGTCCAACGGATCAACTACTGACCGTGGCCAACGCGGCAATCAAACGCACCAAGCTGACCTGGCCCCGCTCCCCGGTCTTGTCATAAATGGTTTTGAGCCGGCTCAACGCCGTGCCTTGGGTAACCCCACATTCCTGCGCCGCGACGCCAATATCAGCATGCCGATGCAGGGCCAGGGCCAAACGCGATTCGGCTTCTGTAAGCCCAAACAACTTTCGCAATATGGGCTCCAACGATTCCGCAGCCCGCCCCACCTCGCGCACGAACACCAATAATGCGCCCTGCTCGTGCGGCGACCATTGCACAAGCCGGTGCGCGGTCAGCACCAGTTGCGGACGCTGCGCGCCGTCATGCACGATCAGTTTTTCCACATCGCCACCGGACAAGCGGCTGTCGCCGCGCAATGCCCGCTGCAACAAACCCTGTACACCCGCCCGCGCGCGGCCGGCCACGTTCAACCGGCCCTCCTCGCGACGCAACAGGCCACCTCCCAGCAAACGTTCGGCAGCGGCATTGCAGCGACAGATACGCAGGTCCCTGCCCAGCATCAACATCGCCACCGGCGAATGCTCCAGCGCCTGCTCCAGCGTGGTTACCTGCTGCTGCAGGCCGCTGATCCGCCGCAGCATCGCGTAGGCATTGATCCAGTGCGGCGTGAGCGCCTGCATCAGCCCCAGTTCCGCCTCGCCATAGGCACGATGGATATCGCCGTGGCACAACGACAACGTCACCGAACTGCTGCCGTCGTAAAGGCCCACCGACGCCACCTGCTGGACGATATCCAGCTGCCGGTAATAGGCGTCGTAGAAGCCATTGTTCAGTGCTTCGCTGCGGGCCAGGAATGCGTCCGTGTTCAACACCCGGCCGATGGCCAACTGCGGTGTCACCCGCTTCATCCACGGATCCTCGCGCAGGTCCAGGTCAGCCAGCAGTCCAGCCATGCGTGCATGATCCACGCCATGGACATGGCTGACCTGTCCCTTGCCGGCGGCAACATCATGGATGAGCACACCGGTGATGTGGCTGTCGGTGATCTCGGCCAGGCGTTGGTTGAAGGTCTGCAACGCCGAGATATCCAGCACCGCGGCATACAGGGGTTCGAGCAGTTCGCCCAAACGCCGCTCCCGCTGCTGCGTTGCAGCGGCTGATCGGCGGGCCGGTGTTCCGATCGAGGCTGTGCCGGCACGAACCATGCTCATCCACGCAGCCCCCATGCACTCCGCCGGCAGCCGGCGGGAGGGGCGATGCCCCGACGCGCTACGAATCGACGCTCCCGCTTCAAGGCCATCCCCCGGTTGTCAAGCCCTGACAGGGAGTGTTTTGGGTTTTTCCGCTGCGGTCAACTGTCGTGGACTGGGCGCTGCGTGGCTTGCACCGTCAGACCCCCCGAACCACAGGCCTGGGAAAGCGGCAGGGGAACCTTGGGCAGACGCACGCATACCTTCGCAGTCTTGCTCGGCCCTGCACTCGCCATGCCCCGCCGGGTGATGGGTGCGCCGAAGTCCATGGACCGGCATCACAGCGCGGCTTGCGTCCCAATCAAGAGATCACCATGAACAAGCCATGCCGCCTGTCTGCAATCTTCCTGATGACCGCAACTGCACTGCCTGCAAGCGCTCAGTCCGGGTGGCTGGGAAAATGGAAGGAGGCAAGTGGTGAGAGCCGCAACGCCATTGAGTTCAGCGAATTCGATGGTCAGGTGTTGATGACTGGAAGCATAGCGATCAGCGTAGGCAACAGCATCTACAACTACCCCAGAACATTGGCCACAGCACTTGTCTTCTCCAAGGACGGAGAGACGCTCCAGTTCAAGAACAAGCAGGGAGCCACCTATCTGCTCTGCGAGAAACAGTCGCCGTCCCGCCTTCGCTGCACCTCCACCGACACCTCGGGTCAAGCCGTTTATGAGCGTTCGTAACCCACGCCACTACCGCTACAGGCCTGTGCTGAGGCGCGCAGTCTCCGAACCCAAGGCGGGACCCACTTGCTGATGCAGTCAGCTACCGGACGCACTCGGGTTGATGCGCGCCCCCATTCCAGCACCAACAACGGAGAGAGAGCATGAGCACAAGCAAGCGGCCGTTCAACGGCGTGGGCCGGGCAGGACTTGCAGCACTGCTTCTGGCAACGGCCGGATGCGCGAATTTCACCCCGCTCGCCAGCAAGCGAACCCTCGACGATGGGTCCACCTGGCTCACCTATGATTCCTCTCGTCGCGGAACAATCATCATCCCTGCCACCTCTGCAGGAAAGTACCGCTTCTGTGCAGAGCCCTCACCCGATGTAGCCCTGGTTCTGGCCAGCAAGCTGAAAGCCAGCGGCAAGGCGACGAAAGGCGCGGAAGCCGGGACTGAGATGGACATGTCAGCCAGCGCGATGGAACTGGCGGGAAGGAATCATTCGGTTCTTCTTGCACGCGACGCGATGTTCCGCCTGTGCGAGGCCTCTCTCAACAACGCCTTCAGTTCAACCGAGTACCTGGAGCTCTTCAACCAGATACTGCAGATGACCACGTCGATAGCAACCGCGGATGCGGAAAACGCCAAGGCAAGGGTGGCATTGGCGACCAGCCTGAAGGAACAACTGCAAAGAATGCCAGCGCTTTCGGAGCAGACCCCTGCCGAGACAAAAATGATTCAGGACACCCTTGAATCACTGAAATCAATCCGCTGAGCGCGGCGGGCTCTACGCGCCGCCCCCTCACCGACGCGTAGTGCCGAGCCACGCTCGGCAGGGGCTTTACCCGCAAAGCTTCCGTACACCGGGCCGCAAGCCGCTTAGCAGAACCTACCCCTCCCCAACCCTCCCCTTGCCTGCGGCAAAGGGAGGGAGCAGAAGCGGTAGTGCCGAGCCATGCTCGGCAGGGGCGTTACCCGCAAAGCATCCGTACACCAGGCCGCAAGCCGCGAAGCAGAACCTACCCCTCCCCAACCCTCCCCTTGCCTGCGGCAAAGGGAGGGAGCAGCAGCGGTAGTGCCGAGCCATGCTCGGCAAGCGGCCTTGCAAACAATTTCAGGGCTGCAGGAGCGGCTAAGCCGCGAAACCGGCAGCGTTGCAATCACCGGCATGCCTGCAACCTGATTGAGTTGTGGCATCGCGGCTTACGCCGCTCCTACAAGACAGCGGACTCCGGCCATGCCCCAGCGGAGCATGGCTCCGCTCTACGGGGTTGCCGCTCAAGCTGCTGGCGGCACTTCCGGCTTCACCGCTTCCGGGCTCACACGCTCGATGGTGTGGCGCAGTTCGCGGCCGAGGATGAACTTGGCGTCCTTGGCCCAGGCATCCAGGCGTTCGTCGAACAGCAGCTTGCTGTTCTGGTCCGGCCAGACCAGGCGCAGTTCACGCATCTTCTGGATGAAGCCGCGGAACAGGGTCTTGTCGAAGAACTCCGGCGCGGCCGGTGCGTACAGCAGGCTCAGGCGCTGTGCGGCCTGTTGACACAGGCTTTCCAGTTCACCAGCGCCGAGCGTGCCCGGGCCGTTCTTCACCAACACCGAGATGGCGATGTAATAGCGCTCGAATGCCTGTTGCAGCGAATGGCCAATCGCACGCAGACGGAACACCTCATCGGTCTGGCCGGTGCTGCGCGCAAGCATTCCGCCATCGTCTTCGCCCACGTGTTGCAGCAGGCCTTCGCGCACGAAGACGTCGATGGTCTGGTCGATGCGCGCGGCGAATTCGTCCTCGGTCCAGGGCAGAAACAACTCCGCCTGCAGGAACGGATACAGGCCGCGACCCAGCCGCAGCAGGCCACCACGGCTCATGCGGCGATTGTTCTGGAAGCAGCAGGCCACCCACGACGATGCGGTGAACAGGTGCAGCACGTTGTTGCGGAAATAACTCAACAACACCGCGGTGTCGCCACTGACGCTGAGCACATCGCCCAGCGGGTGCTTGATGCGGGTGAGAACGTTGATTTCCTCGGCGTGGGCAATGATGCGCTCGGGCGAATGCGGGGTGACCGTGACCCGGTCGGAATACGGCATTTCCACCAGCAGCTTCTTGCACAGTTCGATCTGCGCGATCAGGTCGGCCTCGCCCATCGCGTGCTTGGGCGTGGACAACAATGCCAGCGCCAGCAGGTTGATCGGGTTGACGTCGGCGGCGGCGTTGATGCGTTCCTGGATCTGCTCGGCAAGCGTGTCGACCGTGCCGGACAACCAGCTCGGCTTCTCGTCCTCGGGCACCGGCTGCCCATCCCATTCGGGCGCCATTTTCGCCAGCACATCGTTGAGCGCGATCGGCTCGCCGAAGTTCACCACCACCTGGCCGTAGTTCTGCTTGAGCACCTTGGGAATGCCCCACAGCAGCGCCCAGATCGATTCCTTTTCCTTGGGCCGGCCAGTGAGCTCGTCCAGGTAGCTGTTGCCCTCCATCAGCTTTTCATAGCCGACGTAAATGGGCTGGAACAACACCGGCTTGCGCGGCTGGCGCAGGAAGGCGCGCAGCGTCATCGAGATCATGCCGCCCTTGGGCTGCAGCAGGCGACCGGTACGCGAGCGTCCGCCCTCGACGAAGTACTCGATCGAATAGCCGCCCGCCACCAGCTGCGCGACGTACTCGCTGAGCACCGCCGAATACAGCGCATTGCCCTTGATCGAGCGGCGGATGAAGAACGCACCGCCCTTGCGCAGCAAGGTGCCGACCACCGGCAGATTGAGGTTGATGCCGGCCACGATATGGGGCGGCACGATGCCACGGTCGTAGAGCAGGTAGCTCAGCAGCAGGTAGTCCATGTGGCTGCGGTGGCTGGGCACGTAGATGATTTCGTGGCCCGGTGCCGCTTCCTTGAACTTGTCCAGGTGATGCACCAGCACGCCGGCATAGATGCGGTTCCAGACGTGGCTGAGCATGAAGCTGGCCGAACGCACCACCGGGGTGGAGTAGTCGGCGGCGATCTCCCAGGCATAGCCCTGCGCCTTCTTCCAGGCCTCGGTAGTCTTGGAGTTGTCGCGCTTGGCCTGCACGGCGATGGCTTCGCGCACCGAATCCGATTCCAGCACCTTGTCCACCAGCAGGCGACGAGTCGACAGGTCCGGGCCGATGATCGATTCGCGGATGCGGCGGAAATGGGTGCGCAGCACGCGCTGCAGCTTGCGCACGGTGCGCTCCGGCTCCAGGCCCTCGTCGACGGTGCCACGCAGCGAGACCGGCGGGGCGAAACGGACGATGGTGTCGCGGCCATTGAGCAGGATCGCCAGCAGGCGGCGGAAGCGGCCCACCAGCGCCCAGTTTTCCGAGAACAGCACCGCAAACCAGCCGCTCTGCTTGTCCGGGGCGCGGCCGACGAAGATCGACACCGGCACCAGGTGCACGTCCAGGCCCGGGTTGGCGCGGTGCGCCTGCAGCAGCTTGGCCAGCGAATCGGAATGGGTCTTGGCGCCGCGCTGCTCGGGGATCAGCGCGCTGTTGCTGGAACGCCGCGACAGCGCCACGTAGGCGCGCTTGCGCCCGGTCGGGTCACCGGCCAGCGGCACCAGCGGCGACGGCAGGCCGGCATCACGGCAGGCCTTGTCCAGGATCAGCGCATTGGACAGACCGTAGTCCTCCAGCACGTACACCACCGGGCGGCCATCATTGTGCTGGCCAGCCTGCTCCGGCTCGATCTTCAGGCCCAGCCAGGGCTCGATCAGCTTGCCCAGCAGGCGCGCCCACCACGGGCGACGCGCGGCACGGGCCGCCGGTGTTGGTCGCGCAGAGGCGCCCGGCACAATGGCAGCAGGAGTGGCGGGCGGCGCGTTGGCGTCGTCCGGCGGCAGCAGTTCACCCTGGTCGGGCTGGGATTTCTGTTTCGACATCGGCGCCATTATGGCTTAGCCGCCGCTGCGGCGTTGTCCGGTGTTTCCGGATCTGGGACGTCGGCCGCCTGCAAGGCATCGGCCTTGGCCTGCTCAGCGGTGCGTGCGGCCGCCAGCACGGCGTCCACGTCGCCCAGGGTGCGCGCCAGGTACCAGCGCTTGTCGCGCCTTACCAGGGCCACCTCAAGGTCCAGTTCCTTGCCCGCCAGCGGGTACTGCACACGCACGGTGGCGCGGTCGCCGTCCTGCGACACCAGGCCGGTACGCATCTGTTCCACGCTTTCATCCAGCTTCAGCCCGTAGGCGGCCAGCACCTGCTTGCTGGCCGCGGCGAACGGCCCGAGTTTCTGCAGGCTGCCGGTCATCCCGGCCTGCTGGAAGGCCTGATCGCCAGCCAGACCGGTCGCACGCGCAGCGGCAGTGAGGGTGGCGATCGAGGTCTGGGCCAGCTTCGGATCGGACAATGGCGCAGCCTGTGCCCAGTCGCTGAGCGCGGTGACAAGCTGCACGTAATGCGCACGTTCGGCCGCGTTGTAGTCACCTTGGTGGCTGATGTACTGCACGCCGAACAGACCCAGCGAATGCGCGGCCTGCCGCACGGCGGCGGTCTGCCCTTCCAGCTGTGCCTTGAAGGCGCGCTGCAGGCTGCGTTCGGCGTCCTTCTCCGACAGCGTGGCGAGCAGCGCGGGCAGCTTTTCGTCCAGCGGCAGCTCGGTCAGCGGCCAACGGCTATGGCCCTGGGCCCAGGCGGCTTCGAGCTCGGCATATTGGGCAGGGGGCACGGCAGCGCGGGCGTAACCGACCAGGTCGTTGTTGCGCAGGTGCTGGGCCAATTGCCGCACCGCCGCAGCCGGCTCGGTGGCGGCGCCCGGCAAGGGCTCGGTGTTGCGCTTGCAGGCGGCCAAAAGGGCTACAAGGCAGACCGAAGCCAGAACGATGCGGTGGCAGCTGCGTAGTGAACGGCGTTGCATGGCGGCGGCTATCCTCCCCGTAGGCCGAGCATCTTGATGCCTGCCCGGTGACAGCAGCAAGCACGGCCGTCACGGTGGAGCGGCGATTTGGGAGTCGGGATTGGAGATTGGATAAAGGCGGACGGCAGGATTTCCACTCCCCCAAAGCGACGAGCACTGTTGCCCACTGCGAATCCCCAGCCCCGATGCCCAGATCCGGGCATAAAAAAAGAGGCCGCCCCGTTGCCGGTGACAGACCCCTCAAGCCGGCGCGAAGCCGGTAGACATGTTTGACGCATCGCCGGCAGAGCCGGACGGAACGTAGCCTACGCGTCCGGTTCAGTTAAAGCAACACTTTATAAACAACCATATAAGTGATTGATTTTATTTAATTGACTCGGCGATTTCACGCTGAATAGCCAGCGCCGTGGCACGCGGATCGGCGGCCAGGCGGATCGGCCGGCCGACCACGATGGCATCGGCACCGTCGGCAAAGGCCTGGGCCACGCCGACCGTGCGCTGCTGGTCGTCACCCACCGGGCCACCGGGGCGGATGCCGGGGCAGACGATGGAGAAACCCTGACCGGTTGCCGCGCGGATGGGCGCAGCTTCCTGGCCCGAGGCGATCACGCCGTCGATGCCGGCGCGCTGCGCGGCCAGCGCGCGCTCCACCACCACGTCGACGGGTTCACGGTCGATGCCCATCTGGGCCAGGTCCGGCCGCCCCATCGAGGTCAGCACGGTCACCGCCAGCAGGCGCATCTCCGAACTGTTCGCAGCAGCGGCCGCTTCCATCATGCCGGGATGCCAGCCATGGATGGTGCAGTAGCTCACCGGCCACTGCGACAGGCGGCGGATGACGCCGGCAATGGTGGCCGGAATGTCGAAGAACTTCAGGTCGACGAACACGCGCTTGTCGCGCTTGGCCACCGCGTCCAGCACGTCGAAGTATTCACCCGAGGCCAGCAGTTCCATGCCGATCTTGTAGAACGACACGGCGTCGCCGAGCTTGTCCACCCATTCCAGGGCCTCGGCCTTGCCGGGCACGTCCAGGGCGAAGATCAGGCGCTCGTCATTGCGCAGCGGCAACGGTGCACGGTTCATCGGGCCAGCTCCAGGGCTTCGCGCTTGGCGCCATTGCGCAGATCGGCCGGCAGCGACCAGGCGTTGTTGATGGCCGCCCCTTCCCAGCCACCGTAGGTGGGGTTGGGCAGGATCCACCAGCGCGAGCCGATCCAGCCCTGGTACTTGTCCAGCAGCAGGTCGCGCGCGGCCAGGCTGTTGTCCTCGACCTGCAGGAAGTCGGTGAACTGGTCGCCCACCTGCATCAGCACGCGGTACTGCTGCGCCACCAGCTGACGGCGGCAGCCCTTCTCGCTGCCGTGCTCCTTGCAGCCCGGCACCGGCGTGCCCAGGCCCAGATAGACGCTGTCATCGGCGACCGGGAAGCCGACCTTGCGCAGGTTGGCGATGGTGGCGTCCTTCATCGCCGCGGTGCGGTTGCTGATGTAGATCATGGTCACGCCCTTGGCCGCAGCGACCTGTGCGAACTGCACCGCGCCCGGCACCGGCTGCGCCTTCTGCTCGTCCACCCAGGCTTCCCAGGTGGCGTCGTTGTAGCTGGTGCCCTCACTCACCAGGCGCGCCTGGTAGGGCGAGTTGTCGAGCACGGTTTCGTCCACGTCCACCACCACAGCCGGCTTCAGGGTCGCCGACTGATGGTTGCCGCCCTCTTCCGGCAGCAGCGCGGTCCAGCGGCCATCGGCCAGGGCCGCATCCAGCTGCGCGCCGGCCAGCTTCCAGGTCTGCAGCGCGCTGGCCCGGTATTCCTGCGAACGCTGCACCCACAGCACGGCATTGAGGTTGTCGTTGGGCGCATTGGCCGGGGCCACGACCGCATCGGCCGGGGCCGGCGAAACGTGGCGCTGCGGCGCGGTGGTGCTGCAGGCGGCCAGCGACAGCAGGGCGCCGGCCAGCAGGGTAAGGGCAGGGAATCGGGACATGGAAACTACCGGGATCTTCGAAAACCGGGCAAGTTTACCGGCTCCCCGCTTTGCCCGCCTTGCCGGGTCAAAACCGGGGCTAAAACCGGGGTCAGAGTGGGGTTTCAGAACGAAACCCCACTCTGACCCCGGTTTTAGCCCCGGTTTCAGCTCTCAGCTATGCTTGCGCCCCCTAGCAAGACCGGAGCCCGGACCGTGACCGACGCCAGCCAGACCCCCGATTTGCCCGTTCTCGTTGCCGACCAGGCACGCGTGCTGGGCTGCCTGATCGAGAAGGAGGCCACCACCCCGGACACCTATCCGCTCACGGTCAACGCCGCCCAGGTGGCCGCCAACCAGAAGACCGCACGCGAGCCGGTGATGAACCTGGAAGCCGGCAAGGTGCAGTACGCGCTGCGCCAACTGGAAGCCATGGGCCTGGCCCGCCAGCATTTCTCCTCGCGCGCCGAGCGCTACGAGCACCTAACCGGCCTCAAGCTGGACCTGCCGCGCCAGCAGGTGGCCCTGCTCGGCCTGTTGCTGCTGCGCGGCCCGCAGACCGCCGGTGAGCTGGCCATCCGCAGCGAGCGCATGGCCAAGTTCGCCGACTCCGCCGACCTGCGTCACCAACTGGAGCGCATGCAGCAACGCGGCCTGGTCGTGCAGCTGCCGCGTGCCGCCGGGCAGCGCGAAGACCGCTACATGCACCTGCTGTGTGGTGCGGTGGATGTGGAGGCCTTGGCCGCGCAGTACCGGGCACCGGCTGGCGCTGCTGCCGCTGCCGGCAACAGCGCACTGGAAGGTCGTGTGGAACAGCTGGAAGCCATCGTCGCCGCGTTACAGGAGCAACTGGCCGCATTGCAGCAGCAACTGGGCGGCTGAGCCGACGCTGGCCGTAGCCCGGGTAAGCGCAGCGCACCCGGGGCCGTTGCCAGAAAGCCGTAGATCGCTGATATCCCAGCTCCCCGGGTGCGCTGCGCTTACCCGGGCTACGGGCTCAGGCGGGCGTATTGACGAACAGCAGCAGTTGTTCATCCTTGCCGGGCAGCACCACGGTGCCGTCATCGCGGAAGCCGGCCTTTTCAAGCAGCGCCACCGAACGGGCGTTGCCCGGCGAGACCACCGCACGCAGTTCGCCCAGGCGTAGCGTGCCGCGCGCATAAGCCAGCACGCCTTGCACCGCTTCCAGCGCATAGCCCTGGCCGGTGTACGCAGCCAGCAGGGCATAACCGACATCCGCGCAGGGCAGGCCATCGCGTCGCACCAGTCCGGCGTTGCCCAGCCAGGCGCCATCGCTGCGGCGTTCGATCGCATACATGCCGAAGCCGTTCGCGGCATAACTGCCAAAGGTGTGATTGCGCACGTAGTCGCGCGCCTGCTCCAGTGTGCGCACGCCGCGGTCGCCGATGAACTCGTGGAAACCGGGCTCGTTGAGCAGCTGCAACATGCCGGCAGCATCGCCGTCGTCGTCGCGCAGCAGCCGCAGTTGCAGGCGTTCGGTTTGGATCAAGGACATATAGGTGCTCGGCTTTGGCCCCCTCCCTTCTGCGTAGCAGAGGGGAGGGTTGGGGAGGGGTGCTTTTGGTTTTTGCTGGTAGAGCCCCTGCCGAGCATGGCTCGGCACTACCAGCGCCCCTTTTTTGCTCAGGAAGGGCTGAGGGGCTGTTTGCGCTAGGCGCCAATCAAAGCGCAAGACCGAGGCCAAAAGCTACCCCCTCCAAGCCTTCCCCTTGGCTTCGCCAAAGGGGAGGAGCCAAGCCGTGCCCCCTCCCTTCTGCGTAGCAGAGGGGAGGGTTGGGGAGGGGTGCTTCTGGTTTTTGCTGGTAGAGCCTCTGCCGAGCATGGCTCGGCACTACCAGCGCCCCTTTTGCTCGGAAAGGGCTGAGGGGCTGTTTGCGCTGAGCCCAATCAAAGCGCAAGACCGAGGCCAAAAGCTACCCCCTCCCAGCCTCCCCCTTGGCTACGCCAAAGGGGAGGAGACAAGCATCAATCAAACAGCGCCTGGATCGCCGCCAATCCTGCCTTGGCGCGCTCCTGCTTGTGCGCGGCATCGGCTACCGGGTCGGCACCATCGCGCTGGATCTCGCCGGCCGGAATCTCATCGAAGAATCGACTGGGCTTGAGCCGGATATGCTCGCCAAACTTGCGGGTCAAGCGACTGAAGCTCATCCACAACTGGATCTTGGCGCGGGTGATGCCCACGTACAGCAAACGCCGCTCTTCCTGCAGGTTGCCTTCATCCAGGCTGACCTGGTGCGGCAGCACGCCGTCCTCGCAGCCAACGATGAACACATACGGAAACTCCAGGCCCTTGGACGCGTGCAGCGTCATCATCCGCACCTGGTTGCCGCCGTCATCCTTGTCGTTGCGCGAGATCAGCGCCAACTGCGCGGCCATGTCGGCGGCGCTGGCGCCGCGTGGACCGCTCTCGAACCACGAGGCCAGTTCTTCCAGGTTGTTGGCGCGACGCTCATAGCCGGCGGTGTCCTTGGCTGCGTGACGCAGCTCGGCCAACATGCCCGAATCCTTGGCCACGCGCCGCACCAGGTCGCCCGAACTCATCTGCCGCATGTCCAGCCGCAGCGCGCGCAGGATGTCGGTGAACTTGCTCAGGCTGTTGGCCGCACGCGGGGTGAGCTGGGCCAACGCGCCCATGCTCTCGGCCGCCTGCGCCATCGGGATGTCTTTCTCGGAAGCCAGCTCCGCCAACTTGGCCAGCGTGCTGGCGCCGACATCACGCTTGGGCGACTGCACCGCGCGCATGAAAGCCGTGTCGTCGTCCGGGTTCACGATCAAGCGCAACCAGGCCAGCGTGTCCTTCACCTCCTGCCGTTCAAGGAACACCGTGCCACCGTTGAGGTGATACGGCACACCGACCAGCTGCATCGCTTTTTCCAGCGGCCGCGACTGGAAATTGCCGCGGAACAGGATGCAGAAATCACTCCACGGAATCTTGCGACTGGTCGCCAGGAAATGGATTTCCGCGGCCACCTTTTCCGCTTCGTGTTCACTGTTGCGGCACTCCCACACGCGGATGCGCTCGCCGTCGGCCTGGTCGGACCACAACGTTTTCAGATGCTCGTGCGGGTTGTGCGCGATCAGCGCATTGGCCGCGCGCAGCACGCGGTTGGAGCAGCGGTAATTCTGTTCCAGCTTGATGATCTGCAGCTTGGGGTAATCCACGCCCATCTGCTGCAGGTTCTCGGGATTGGCGCCACGCCAGGCATAGATCGACTGGTCGTCGTCGCCCACGCAGGTGAAGTTGCCAGCGGGCCCGGCCAGCTGCTTGAGCAGGCGGTACTGGGCGTCGTTGGTGTCCTGGCATTCGTCGACCAACAGATAGCCGATGCGCTCGCGCCAGGCCAGGGCGATATCCGGGTGCTCTTCCAGCACCTGCACCGGCAGGCGGATCAGGTCATCGAAATCCACCGCATTGAACGAGGTCAGGCGGGTCTGGTACAGCTCGTAGACCATCGCCGCGTCCTTCTCGCGGTTGCTGCGTGCCGCCGCCATCGCCTGCTCGGGCGACAACCCGGAGTTCTTGGCCCGCGAGATCAGGTTCTTCATGTCCTCGATGTCGTCGGGCTTGGCATTGCTGCCGCCCAGCAGATCCTTGATCTGCGCGCCGGCGTCGTCGGCATCGAAGATGGAGAAGTTGCGCTTCAGCCCCACCTGTTCATGTTCGATCTGCAGGAACTTCAGGCCCAGGGCATGGAAGGTGCAGATGGTGACTTCGGCCGCGTCCTCGGCGCGCAGGCGTTTGGCCACACGCTCGCGCATTTCCTTGGCCGACTTGTTGGTGAAGGTGATCGCGGCGATGCGGCGGGCGCTGTAGCGGCCAATGCCGATCAGATGGGCAATTTTTTCGACGATCACACGCGTCTTTCCGCTGCCGGCACCAGCCAGCACCAGCAGAGGACCTTCGGCGTGCACAGCCGCCGCGCGTTGGGGGGGGTTGAGGGAATCCAGCATCTAGAAACGAGTGAATGGAAGTGAGAAACGAGACCGGACGGGGGGCGCGATGCCGACACCGGGGTATTCTGTCACCCCTCGGGATCCGATGTTGCTTTCACTGGTTCCTGGTCCCTATCCCCTGGTTCCTGATTCAATGGCCAAGCTCTATTTCTACTATTCGGCGATGAACGCCGGCAAGACCACCACCCTGCTGCAGTCCGCGCACAACTACCGCGAGCGCGGCATGCGGGTGGCCCTGCTCACCCCGCACCTGGACCACCGCGCCGGCACCGGCGTGGTCGCCTCGCGGATCGGTCTGCAGGCCGAAGCCACCACTTTCGAGCGTGATACTGACCTGGAGGCGCTCATAAAGCAGGACATTGCCGCCCACGGCAAGCTCGGTTGCGTGCTGGTGGACGAGGCGCAGTTCCTGAGCAAGTCGCAAGTGTGGCAGCTGTCCGAGGTGGTCGACCAGCTGCGCATCCCGGTGCTGTGCTACGGCCTGCGCACCGACTTCCGTGGCGAGCTGTTCGAGGGCAGCCAATACCTGCTGGCCTGGGCCGACGAGATGCAGGAGATCAAGACCATCTGCCACAGCGGCAAGAAGGCGACGATGACCGTGCGCGTGGACGAAAACGGCTTCGCCGTGCACGACGGCCCGCAGGTGGAGATCGGCGGCAACGACCGCTATGTGTCGGTGAGCCGCGCCGAGTTCAAGAAGATCACCCGCGGTGAGGGGCGGATTGATCCGATGCAGGCGCCGTTGCCGTTGTAGGCCAATTTACATTAGCCCCTGTGCCCCCTAGGCTGCGACCATCTCCAAGGAAGAATGATGCCCACCATGTTCCGCTATTTATTGATCATCCTGCTGTTGCCACTGTGTCTGCCCGCTGTCGCCGCCGAAACACCGCCACAGGAAGACGGGCCCTTGCTCAACGCCGGATTCCTGGATGGTCATCCGGACATGATGTACCGGCAGTGGGGGGTAAACGCACTGCATCGCGGTGAAGTGGATAGCGCGATGGAAAACTTCCGGCTTTCCGCGCGCTATGCGGATAAGCCGGCGCAGGGCTACCTGGCCGAAATGTACTGGTTCGGCGTGGAACGTCCTGCAGATCGGGTCATGGCGTTTGCATGGATGGATGTCGCTGCCGAACGCGGATACCCCTTGTTCGTCGAGCTGAGGGACCAGTATTGGGCAGCGCTTCCGCTGGAACAACAGGATGCAGCACGTGCCCAAGCCCGACAGCTCGCCGCCGAGTATGGTGATGCAGTGGCCAAACCGCGCATCGCGGCGGTCCTGACACGCGGCCTGCGCGCAATGACAGGCAGCCGTACCGGCTCTATGTCGAACAATGTCGATATCGTCTACAACGACGGCGGGATGGAGCGCACCATCAAGGCTGACCGGATGTATGACAAGAAATACTGGGATCCCGATCTCTACCAGAAGTGGCAGGACGCAACCTGGATGAAGATCCGCCGTGGCACGGTGGAAGTGGGCAAGCCCGCGATGAGCATTCCCGCAGCCACCGACAAACCTTGATTTCGACCCGGGGCGGGATCAAAACCGCCCCGGTGTCAACGCAGCCTCGCTTGCAATCAATACAACGTCCGCTCCGGCGCACCGGCTGCCGGCGGCGTGTACTGGTACAACCAGGTTTCGGTCAACGTCTTGCCACCGCTGCGCAGGTATAGCCGCACATCAATCTGATCGGTGCTGCCGTCTGGCGGCACCAGGTCGAACATCGCGCGGTAGCCCTTGATCTCGCGCAGCGGCCGCGCCGATACCACTTCCACGCGGCCACGGCTGGTTTCCACCACGGCTTCCACTTCGGCCTTGTCGATCAGGCTGGCGAGTTCGCCGCCTTCGAAATCCACCGCGAAGCGCCACGAGAAATACTCACGTTTCTTGCCGATGATGCCGCCCAGGCCGGTGCGGCTGGCCACGCAGTGGGCGAGCGGCGGGCGCGCCGGCGGCTCGGCGCCCCAGTACAGGCGATAGCCCACCAGCAACTCCTGGCCCGGCTGCGGCTTGGCCTTGGGGTTCCAGAAGGCAACGATGTTGTCGAAGGTTTCATCAACGGTGGGGATCTCCACCAGCTGCACCGAGCCCTCGCCCCATTGCCCCTTGGGTTCGATCCACAGGCAGGGGCGCTTCTCGTAGAACACGCCGTCGTCCTGGTAATGGTCGAAGTTGCGGTCACGCTGCAGCAGGCCGAAGCCGCGCGGGTTGTTGTCCACGAACATGTTGAAACGCAGGTTGGCCGGATTGCACAGCGGTCGCCAGATCCACTCACCGGCGCCGTTCCACATCGACAAGCCGTCGGTGTCGTGGATCTCCGGGCGCCAGTCCCAATCCATGCGACGGTCGTTCTCGCCGACCTGGTACATGCTGGTGCAAGGTGCGATGCCGAGCCGCTCGATTTCCTTGCGCGGGTACAACGCGCTGTCGATGTCCATCAACAGCACGTCACCATTGGTGATGGCGAAACGATAGGCACCGGCAACGCTGGGCGAATCCAGCAAACCATAGACGACGAGGGTGTCCGAATCAGCGGCTGGCTGTTCCAGGTAATAGGCGATGAAATCCGGAAACTCTTCCGGGCGGCCCATGCCGGTATCGATCGCCAGGCCACGCGCCGACTGCCCGTACTGGCCTTCCTTGCCTACCGCGCGGAAATAGCTGGCGCCGAGGAAGGCAGCGAAGTCACGGTCGGTATCGCTGCGGGTATTGAGGCGGAAGCCGGCAAAGCCCAGGTCAGCCGGCAACTCGCCATCGTGGATGCCGCTCTTGCCGTAGTTGAAAGCCGCACCGTCATAGGCCAGTTCCTGCGCCTTGCCGTCGACCACGTCGAACATGCGCACTGGCGAATGGAAGTACAGGCCGAGGTGGAAGAACTTGGCCTGGAACTTGCCGGGCTGGTCCGCCCACAGCGCATGGTCCTGCCGATAACTGATGGACTGGTACTGGTCCCAGTCCAGCTTCTCCAGCGCGCCCGGCAGGGTGCGTTTGTGGCTCTTGTAGGGTGCCTGTGCCAGCGCGCGGGCCTGGCCCTTGAGCGTGGCGAAATCGAAAGGCTGCGGCTGGCCCAGGCGGCGCAGGCCCAGCTGCGCCGGTTTCCCGGCCGCGCAGGCGCTGAAAGCGGGGAGACCGAAGGCCGCCAGGGCGGCAGCGGCGTTGCGCAGGAAGTCGCGTCGTTGCATGAAAGGCAGGCCGATAGGGGACCGCAGCATGGTAGGCGCAATTACGTGAATCGACAGCCCAGGACGCTCAGCGGATGAACATCCGCTTCAGCCAACCTGACCTTTAGTGCCGAGCCATGCTCGGCAGGGGCCTTCCCGGTCAACCACCAGCAGCAGTGCAGGCCCCAGAAACCAACGCGGCATCACCCCGCCAACAGCGCACCCCTCCCCAACCCTCCCCTTGCCTGCGGCAAAGGGAGGGAGCAGATGCAGGTAGTGGGGGGGGGCGCGGGGGGGCGGCGGTGGAGGGGGTGGGGCGGGCGGGCCCGGGGGGGGGCGCGCGCTGGGGGGCCCGCGCCGGTGGGGGTGGCGGCGCCCCCCCCAGACC
>NZ_JBRREA010000060.1:0-24224 GCF_056759975.1 Stenotrophomonas sp. STEN031 | reverse complement strand
CGTGGGTTTTGGCCGGCCCCCGGGCCGCCGCGGGCCGCGCGCCCGGCTGGGGGTTCTCCGGCGGGGGCGCCCCCGGCCGGCCCGGGCCCCCCCACTACAGGCTCGCGGCCATCAGCTGCCGGACAGCATCCGGCGGATCTTGCGGCCCAGGCGGGTCAGGAACGAGTCGCTGTCATTACCGGCACGCATCGGCTTGGCCTGTACCTGCACCGGGCCGTTGTTGTTGGCCACTGCCGGTGCGGCGCCTTCGGCACCCTCAACCGGGCGACCGTGGCGACGGCGGCGACGCTTGCGCGGTGCGCGCTCGCCTTCCACTGCCGGGCTGTTGGCGGCATTCGGTGCACCTTCGGCGGCCGGACGCGGCGGCTTGGGCGTGCCATCGGCCTTGGCCGGGGCGCCTTCGACGCGCGGCTTGCGCGGGCCACGCGGCTTGCCGTCGGCGCTGCGTTCGCCACGGCGTTCACCGGGCTTGCCACCGCTGCGACCACCGCCACGACGGGCTTCATCAGCGGCCTTCTGCTCGCGGGCTTCGCGGAAGATGGCACCCACGCTCTCGCCTTCTTCGCCTTCCGGCAGCGGTGCACGCTCGGGACGCGGCAGCGCGGTCATCAGTTCGGCGGTAACCGACTCGACCGGGATCTTCTGCTCGATGTAGGCCTCGATGTCCGGCAGGCTCATCGCATAGCGTTCGCAGGCGAAGCTGATCGCGTCACCTTCTTCGCCCAGGCGCGCGGTACGGCCGATGCGGTGCACGTAGTCTTCGGCGTCGAACGGCAGGTCGTAGTTGTAGACGTACTTGATGCCGTCGATGTGCAGGCCGCGTGCGGCCACATCGGTGGCCACCAGGATTTCCAGCTGGCCCTTCTGGAAGCGGTTGAGCAGGCTCTCACGCTTCTTCTGCGGCACGTCGCCGGACAGCACGCCAACGCGGTAACCGGCCTTTTCCAGCGCGCGTGCAACGCGCTCGACGAACACCTTGGTGTTGACGAATACCATGGTGCGGGCGCCTTCGCTGCGCGACAGCAGGCCGATCAGCAGCGGCAGCTTCTCTTCGTCGGCCGGGAAGTAGATGCGCTGGCGGACGCGGTCGGCGGTGATGCTTTCGGTCTCCACCACCAGCTTCTGCGGCTCGTTCATGTGCTCATAGGCCAGCTCCAGCACACGGTGGCTGAGGGTGGCACTGAACAGCAGAGTCTGGCGCGTGGTGCGCTCGGGCATGCGCCGCAGCAGGAAACGGATGTCCTTGATGAAGCCCAGGTCGAACATGCGGTCGGCTTCGTCCAGCACGCAGATTTCGCAGGCATGCAGCGACACCACCTTGTGCTGCTTGACGTAGTCGATCAGGCGGCCGGGGGTGGCGATGATCACGTCCACGCCCTGCTGCAGCAGCTCGCGCTGCTTGTCGTAGTCCACGCCACCGTAGACCAGCGCAAAGCGCAGGCCGGTGTCGGCAGCGAACTTCATCGCATCCTTGTGGATCTGGATGGCCAGCTCGCGGGTCGGCGCCAGGATCAGCGCACGCGGATCTTCCGGCTTGCGGTCAGCCAACGCCGGGCGGGTCAGCAGGCGGTTGGCGACGGCGACCAGGAAGGCCAGCGTCTTGCCGGTACCGGTCTGGGCCTGGCCGGCGACGTCGCCGCCCGGCAGAGCCACCGGCAGGGTCAGCGCCTGAATGGGGGTGCAGCGGGTGAAACCCGCGCCTTCAAGGCCTGCCAGCAAGGTCGGCTGCAGGTCGAAGGAGGAAAATGTCACGTCGGTTAGCGGTTTGTCGCTCATTGATTTCGTCTTTGTAGTGCCAGCCGGTCAGTGTGGCCGGGCAGCTTGCATCGATTCGGGCACCGTCGCACACTGCGGCCCCTGCGCCGGGTCGCGCGACACCTGGGCCCTGCCCACTGTCCGCGCAATGCCCCAGTTTACCGCAATGCGACCGCCAACCCGGCATGGGCAGTCGCATTGCACCAGGAGACTCCAAGTGAGCGATAAGGTTTTACACGTCGGCGACGCCGACTTCGACAGCGCCGTCCTGCAATCGAGCGAACCGGTCCTGGTGGATTTCTGGGCTGAATGGTGCGGCCCGTGCAAGATGATTTCCCCGGTCCTGGACGAACTGGCTGATGCCTACGACGGCAAGCTGAAGATCGCCAAGGTCAATGTGGACGAGAACCGCGCCACCGCGATCAAGTACCACGTGCGCTCGATCCCGATGCTGCTGCTGTTCAAGGATGGCCAGATCCAGGCCACCCAGATCGGTGCAGTCGGCAAGGGCCAGCTGAGCCAGATGATCGACAAGGCGCTGGTCTGATCCAGCACGGTCCGGCGGCCCCGCGCCGCCGGCCACCGGGCCAGCCTGACCGCGGCCCAACAGGGTTTTGCAGGCGCTTGCACCGCCGCGCTTGGCGGTGTTAGTGTCGCTACATCCGGCAGCATTCGCGTGCCGCACCCTCTGGACGGGTTCTCGTCCGGACCATCCCAACCAGTTCGCAGCCCCGCAGGGCGCTCGCACATCCAAGCGAGAGGAATCAAGCACTTGTCCGAGAACACTCCTTCCGAAACCGGGAGCACCGACGCTCCTGTCGAGAAGCGCGTGCGCAAGCCGCGTGTTGCCAAAGCCGTTGAAAGCGCCGACAGCGGTGCTTCCGCCCCCGCCCAGCCGGCTCTTCCGTTGCCTGCCGCTCCGGCCGCTCCGGCACCGGTAGCCGCCGCCCCGGCGCCCGCCCCCGTTGCTCCGCCGCCCGCGCCCGCCGCGGCAGCGTCCAGCAATGAAGGCCAGGCCCCGGCAGCCAGCGCCGGCGACAACAACACCTCGCAGGGTGGCCAGGACAACGGCGAAGGCAACAACAACCAGCAGCGCTATGGCCAGCAGAATCAGCAGGGCCAGGGTCAGGGCAACCGCCGCGACCGTTTCCGCAACCGTCGCGACCGTGACCGCAACCGTCAGCGTGACGACAACGGCATGGGCAACGAAGGCGGCAACGACAATTTCGTCCCACGCCAGATGCCGAGCGTGCCGGAAGGTTTCCCGGTCTATTCGCTCAGCGACCTGAAGAAGATGCCGGCGCAGAAGCTGCTGGAGATCGCCGAGCAACTGCAGATCTCCGAAGGCGTCGCCCGTGCCCGCAAGCAGGACGTGATCTTCGCCCTGCTCAAGGTGCTGACCCGCCACGGCGACGGCGTTGCCGCCGACGGTGTGCTGGAAATCCTGCCGGACGGCTTCGGCTTCCTGCGCGCTGCCGAAGCCAGCTACCTGGCCGGTCCGGACGATACCTATATCTCGCCCAGCCAGATCCGTCGCTTCAACCTGCGTACCGGCGACCATCTGTCGGGCCGCATCCGCTTCCCGAAGGACGGCGAGCGCTACTTCGCGCTGTCGATCGTGGACACCATCAACGGTGAGCCGATCGAAGCCTCGAAGAACAAGGTGCTGTTCGAAAACCTGACCCCGCTGTTCCCGCGCAAGCGCTTCACGCTTGAGCGCGGCAACGGTTCCTCGGAAGACATCACCGGCCGCATCCTCGACCTGATGGCACCGCAGGGCAAGGGCCAGCGCGCGCTGATCGTCTCGCCGCCGAAAGCCGGCAAGACGATGATGATGCAGCAGATCGCCACGGCCATCACCACCAACCATCCGGAAGTGCACATGATCGTGCTGCTGGTGGATGAGCGCCCGGAAGAAGTGACCGAAATGCAGCGCACCGTGCGCGGCGAAGTGGTCTCCTCGACCTTCGACGAACCGGCCGCGCGCCACGTGCAGGTTGCCGAAATGGTGATCGAGCGTGCCAAGCGCCTGGTCGAGCACAAGAAGGACGTGGTGATCCTGCTCGACTCGATCACCCGCCTGGCCCGCGCCTACAACAACGTCGTGCCCAGCTCCGGCAAGGTCCTGACCGGCGGTGTGGACGCCAACGCCCTGCACCGCCCGAAGCGTTTCTTCGGTGCGGCACGCAACGTCGAGGAAGGCGGCTCGCTGACCATCATCGCCACCGCGCTGGTTGAAACCGGCTCGAAGATGGACGAAGTGATCTACGAAGAATTCAAGGGCACCGGCAACAGCGAAGTGCATTTGAACCGCCGCATCACCGAGAAGCGCGTGTACCCGGCCATCGACATCAACCGTTCCGGCACCCGCCGCGAAGACCTGTTGATCGAACCGGAGCTGCTGCAGAAGATCTGGATCCTGCGCAAGCTGCTGCACCCGATGGACGAAATCGCCGCGATGGAATTCCTGCTGGACAAGATGAAGAACACCAAGTCCAACGACGAGTTCTTCGGCTCGATGAAGCGCTGATTCCTGCTGGAATCGGCTGCAGACAAAAGCCCCGCGCAAGCGGGGTTTTTGTTGTCTGTCCCTTTGACCGACGATGCCGGCGAGGCGGTTTCACGGTTTTCCGGTAGTGCCGAGCGATGCTCGGCAGGCGCATCAGCGGCGGCGTCTCTACCCAGCGTGGGCCGGCACTCCCACCCGCCGTCGCCGATACCAGGACTGCTGCCAGGCAGGGCTTATTCCCTGCGGACCGATGCCGTACTGGCTTCGCGGCTCACGCCGCTCCTACACATCGCTTCGCCTGGCATGGCTCGGCACTACCGTGGGGTCTGGCCGCCATCAGGCCAAACGCAATGCGCGCGGATACGGCGGTGTATCCGGATACAGGCCTTGCCTGAAACCGGCCTGCAGATCCTGCCACCAATGCGGATCGAACAGCTCCGCAAATTTCTCCCGCACCACATCCAAGGTGGCGCGCGGCAAACCCATGAACAACCCGAAGCGCTCGGGAAAAACATCATTGGCAGCGACATGGAACCACGGCTCGCTGGCCATTGCTTCTTCCTCGCTGCGTGGCTGTGGCCAATGGCGGAAATTGCATTCGGTGACCAGGCACAGTTCGTCATAGTCGTAGAACACCGCGCGACCGTGCCGCGACACGCCGAAGTTCTTCAGCAACATGTCGCCGGGGAAGATGTTGTTGCACGCCATGTCGCGGATGGCCTGTGCGTAATCCAATGCAGCGGCGCGCGCCGCATCTGCGCCCTGCTCACGCAGGTACAGATTCAGGGGCCGGAAGCGACGCTGCACGTAGCACAGCGCGATTTCCACTTCGTCACCGTCGATGCGCACGCTCTGGCTGCACCCTTCCACCAGCTCCTGCAGCAAGGCCGGTGCGAAGCGCTGCCGCGGGAAGCGCAGATAGCGATACGGCTGCGCGTCCAGCAAGCGGCCAATACGATCAAGATTGAACACCAGCGCGTACTTGTCTTCCACATCTTGCCGGCTCATGGCTTTCGGCCAGGCGAAGCGATCACGGATCAACTTGAACACCAGCGGGTAGCTGGGCAGGGTGAATACCGTCATCACCATGCCGGGCGTGCCATCAGCATGCACCAGCTGCTCGTTGTCGTGCTGCTGGAAGTGACTGAAGAAGGTGCGATAGCGCTCGGTCTTGCCCTGTTTGGCCCGACCCAGCACGGTGTAGATCTCATCCACCGGCTTGCCCGGCAGGATGCTGCGCAGGAACACCACCGCATCGGCCACGGTGGGCAGATCGGCCTGGAAGTAGCTACGTGATACGCCAAACAGATGCGCCACATCACGGCGTCGGCTCAACACCGCCTCCACGCGAATTCCACTGCCATCGTTGACCAGGGCAATCACGCAGGGCGAGAACCGATGTTCACCGAACACGCGTCCGACCAGGTAGGCGCGGCGCTCGCGGTAGAACACCGTCTGCAGCAGTTCAATCGCGCGCACCGGATACGGCCCCCAATGGGCGAGGTCATCCTGCAGGCGCACCGCGATGGCAGCCGCGCAACGCAGCTGGTGCGCGTAAGGCAGGTCAAATGCATAGTCCGCCAACAAGCGCGAGAAGGCCTCGGCCGGACGCGCTTCGGATACCGCGTAGACATGCCGCGCGACCGGATGGGTGATGGCATCGGAGGGCTCGATGTCCAGCGCCATGAATTCGATGCTGTCATCCACGCCATGGGTGGCGAACAGGCGCCGGGTGAGCGTGTTGTAAAAGGTCTTGTAGAGCTCGCCGTCGATGCGGCCTTCGATCAACCCGGCAAATTCCTGCTTGACGTGCCGCCACAGCAGCCGCGCCTCGCTACTGCCTTCCAGCAGCTGATCCAACTGGGTACGGCATTGGGCGACGCTGAGGTCGTACAGCTCGATGCGCTCTATTGCATCGGCTTTGGCGGCTGCCCAATCACGACGCTGGAAGCGCTCGCGGGCGCGTCTGCTGACCTGGGCGAAGTCATGGTGGTAATCCTCGAAGCCCTGCGCGATGCAACTGGCGATGCTGGCCGCCAAAGCGCTGTCTGAAGCCGACTCGGTCATGACGGCATGACCTGAGCTTGCTGAGGTGCTGGGTCAATGCAGGTACGAGGCAATCGCATGCGGGAGAACACCGGGGAGTTGCACTGACCATACGCCACTGGCCGCTGTTCGGGACAGGATCGGGGGCGGAGCTGTTCGTGGGTTGCGGGTTTCGCACCAGAAGCACCCCTCCCCAACCCTCCCCTGCGCTATGCGCAAGGGAGGGGGTGGATCACTGCCATTTGCACGTTGCTCGCGAGCGCAAGCTCTGCCCCCTCCCTTGCGCGTAGCGCAGGGGAGGGTTGGGGAGGGGTGCTTTGGCTTTGGACTTAGATTTAGATTTAACCCTTCTCCCGCCCACGGTAGAAGGGTTGGGATGAGGGGAGCTTTGGCTTTGGTTCCAATGCAGCCACAACCACCTCCCCCTTACTCCCCCCCGGACAACTCCGCCTGGATCTTGCGCCCACACTCGCGCGCGCTCCACAGCACGTGGCCGATCACGCTGCGCTGGCCGCAGGCAGCCATCAGCAGCAAGGAGCCGCGAGGCAGTGGGATGGACTGCATCAACACCTTGCCTTCGCTGGCCTCCAGCAGCAGTACGTCCATTGTCCCCAGTGCGAGCTCCCGCCCCACCGCCGATGCCAGCGCCAGCATCGCACTGGTCATGGCGGCCAGGCGCTCGCCACTGGAAGTCTCCGTAGCCGCCTGTGCCAGGACAAAGCCATCGACACTGGCGACCACGGCGGCACGCACGCCATCCACCGAACCGGTGAACTCCTGCAACCGTTGGTCTATCGCGGCAACTTCCCAGTCTTCCAGCAGTGCTATCGCCTTTGCCTCAGCCATGAGCATCCACCAACGCAGCAGCCTCGACTTCGCCCATCAGCACATCCATCAGCAGCATCACCGCATCCTCCGAACGCGCATCGAATGGCACCAGTGGCAGCGGCCGGCCGGCGGTCTTCTGTGCCTGCAGCAGGCAGGCGTCAAGATCCACGTCCGGCATCAGGTCGAACTTGGAGACGCCAATCACCGCCGGAACTGTCGCGGCGTGCTCACGCAAGGCCAGCAGGTAGCGCTCCATCTCCTGCGCCACGTCGGGGCTGGAGGCATCTGCAAGTATCACCACGCCACGGGCGCCCTGCAGCAGGACCGGCCAGATGAAGGAAAAACGCTCCTGCCCCGGGGTGCCATACAGGCGCAGGCGGTCCCCATTGGGAAGATTCACATCGGCATAGTCCATCGCCACCGTCGTTGCCAGCTTGGAAGAGCTGGCATCGGTGTTGAGTACATCGGTATCAATGACCGTGCCGCCGGCTACAGCGCGCACCAAGGTCGACTTGCCCGCCCCCATGGCGCCCAGAATCACTACCTTGTGTTCGATCATGCATGGGTCCCTGTGCGTTGACGAACGCTGCGCCACATCCGCGCCAGCAAGGCGCTGGCCCCGACCTTGACCGGCACCGGCGGCGGCGCAGCGGCCGGCTCCGGTACCTGCACGGTGGCATAGCCGCACAGGTACGCCGAGCGCATGAAGGCGCGGGCCGCGTCGCTGTCCAACTCCAGCAACGCGGTGCATTCGGCCAGGGTGCAGGGCTTTTTAAGCAGCAGCGAGCATAGCCGGAAGCCATCGTGCTGATGCGCAAGCACGCGGAAATCCGGCCAGCGCAGCAGGCTTACCCGCGCGTGCTGCTGCAGACGTCGATCGAAATCTGTCCAATTGTCACCATGCTGTGCCATCTGCCAGAGCAGCGGCCGCAGCGGTTGCCGCGACAGGTTCTCCGCCAGCGCCTGGAAACGCGCCAGCGACAGCTCCTGCAAGGCCAGCAACTCGAATACATCACCCAGTTGCTGGGCCAGACTCGGCCCCTGTGCGGGATGCACGTAGAGCGGCACCATCTGGTCGTGTTCGAAATCAATCAGCAGCTGTGGTTGGCCCTGCAATGACAGCACCGCACGGCCCTGTTTCTCCTGCAGCCGCCGCCGTAGCAGACGGGTCACCTGCTTGGCACCGCTGGCAAGGTACAACCCATCGGTGGTGGTTGCTGCAGGTGGTGGCGCCAGCGCACGCTGGATCTGCGCCTGGTCCAGATGCAGGGCCGTGTTGCTGCGGCCGTCGTGGACCGCACCCTCGTCATCGTGCAGCCACAGCCGCATCGCCGGCCGCTTGCTGGCCATGTGCTGGGCAGCACTGCGCAATGCCGGGGTATCGCGCACCAGCAGCAGGTCGCATTGGTCCAGGTCCACACAACGTTGCAGGCCCTCTGGCGGCAAACCCGCAATCTCCCTCAATCGCCCGAGAAGCGTCTGCTCCTCACGGGTGTCCGAGCCCACTACCAGCACCCTGGTCATGCCCTCTTCCCCTTTCGACGCGCCCGCGTCATGCGATTCCCTGCGTGTCGAATCAGGCTATTCCAGAAGCTGCATGTGAAAGGGTGATTGGACCCACACTTCGATTTTTCAGTGCAGCTTCCACTACTCGACCTTGGTCGTATCTACACGCCGTCATCACACCGAAAACAAGAAAGCCTGCATCCGCGCGGGATGCAGGCTTTCGATGTGTAACAGCAGCTACAACATGCTGCCGTCACTCTTACGTGGATCAGGCCTTGAGGCTGGCAATGGCCGCATTGAGGGTGGCGCTCGGGCGCATCGCCGGGCCGGCCTTGGCCAGGTCCGGGCGGTAGTAGCCGCCGATGTCCACCGCCTTGCCCTGCACCGCCGCCAGCTCGTCGACGATCTTCTGCTCGTTGCTGGTCAATGCCTCGGCCAGCGGTGCGAACTTGGCCTTCAGCGCGGCATCGTCATTCTGCTCGGCCAGCGCCTGTGCCCAGTACATGGCCAGGTAGAAGTGGCTGCCACGGTTGTCGATGCCACCGAGCTTGCGCGAGGGCGACTTGTCGTTATCCAGGAACTTGCCGTTGGCCGCGTCCAGCGCATTGGCCAGCACGCTGGCGCCCTTGTTGTCGTAACGCTGGCCCAGGTGTTCCAGCGATGCGGCCAGGGCCAGGAACTCACCCAGCGAATCCCAGCGCAGGTAATCCTCTTCCACGAACTGCTGCACGTGCTTCGGCGCCGAACCACCGGCACCGGTTTCGAACAGGCCGCCACCGGCCATCAGCGGCACGATCGACAGCATCTTGGCGCTGGTGCCCAGCTCCAGGATCGGGAACAGGTCGGTGAGGTAGTCACGCAGCACGTTGCCGGTCACCGAGATGGTGTCCTCGCCCTTGCGGATGCGCTCCAGCGACACCGCGGTCGCTTCTTCCGGCGACAGGATGCGGATGTCCAGGCCGTTGGTGTCGTGGTCCTTGAGGTACTTCTCGACCTTGGCGATCACCTGCGCATCGTGGGCGCGCTTGCTGTCCAGCCAGAACAGCGCCGGGGTATTGCTCAGACGGGCGCGGCTGACGGCCAGCTTCACCCAGTCCTGGATCGGCGCGTCCTTGGTCTGGCACATGCGCCAGATGTCACCGGCTTCGACAGCGTGTTCGAACACGACATTGCCAGCCTCGTCGGTGACCTTGACCACGCCATCGGCAGCGATCTGGAAGGTCTTGTCGTGCGAGCCGTATTCTTCGGCCTTCTGCGCCATCAGGCCGACGTTCGGCACCGAGCCCATGGTGGCCGGGTTGAACGCGCCGTGTGCCTTGCAGTCGTCGATGACCGCCTGGTACACGCCGGCGTAGCAGCGGTCGGGAATGATGGCCTTGGTGTCCTGCAGCTTGCCTTCGGCATTCCACATCTTGCCGGAGTCACGGATCATCGCCGGCATCGAGGCGTCGACGATCACGTCCGACGGTACGTGCAGGTTGGTGATGCCCTTGTCCGAGTTGACCATGGCCACGGCCGGGCGCTTGGCGTACTCGGCAGCGATATCGGCCTTGATCGCTTCCTGCTCGGCTTCCGGCAGCTGCGGCAGACGCGCATACAGGTCGCCGATGCCGTTGTTGGCATCAAAGCCCACCTGCTTGAGCGCATCGGCGTGCTTGGCCAGCACGTCCTTGTAGAACTCCTCGACCACGACGCCGAACATGATCGGGTCGGAGACCTTCATCATGGTCGCCTTCAGGTGCAGCGAGAACAGCACGCCCTGCGCCTTGGCATCGGCAATCTGCGCATCGACGAAGGCAGCCAGCGCCTTGCGGTTCATCACCGCGGCGTCGACGATCTCGCCGGCCTTGACCGCGGTCTTTTCCTTCAGCACGACGGTGTTGCCGTCGTTCTGCACCAGCGCGATCTTCAGGCTGCCGGCGTTGGCGATGGTGGCCGACTTCTCGCTGCCGTAGAAGTCACCGCCGTCCATGTGCGCGACGTGCGACTTGGAGTCGGCGGTCCAGGCGCCCATGCGGTGCGGGTGCTTGCGCGCGTAGTTCTTCACCGACAGCGGTGCGCGACGGTCGGAATTGCCTTCGCGCAGCACCGGGTTCACCGCGCTGCCCTTGATCTTGTCGTAGCGCGCCTTGATGTCGCGCGAGACGTCGTCGGTGGGTGCGTCCGGGTAGTTCGGCAGGATGAAGCCCTGGTCCTGCAATTCCTTGATCGCGGCCTTGAGCTGCGGCACCGAGGCCGACACGTTCGGCAGCTTGATGATGTTGGCTTCCGGCTTGGTCGCCAGCTCGCCCAGTTCGGCCAGGTCATCGCTGATCTTCTGGTCGTCCTTCAGGAAATCCGGGAACTGCGACAGGATGCGGCCGGACAGCGAGATGTCGCGGGTTTCGACGGCAATGCCGGCGGTCGCGGTAAAGGCATCGACGATCGGCAGCAGCGACTGCGTGGCCAGGAACGGAGCTTCGTCGGTGAGCGTGTAGATGATCTTCGGCGTATTCGACATGGGGGCAAAAACTCTCTTGCTGACGGATGCGGTGCGTGGAATGGCAGCGGCGATGGGGCGGGCGCATGGCCATCCAGTGGGCCGGCGCGCAGTCCCTGCCCGGCTGCCGGGTGAGGAAACCCTCGCATTGTCGCGTTTTCGACCGGAGCGGGCAAAGCAAATCCATACGCCAAGGTAGGGAGCAGCTCGCCATCTGCCATGCGAGCTTGCGCAGGCCTTGTGCCGTCTTGGCTCGCGCTGTTTGCCGCAATGGTGGTCTCAGCTGCAACCACCCGCGCTGTACATGGACAGGGGTAGACAGTGCGCAAACAAAGGGGCGCGCACATTGCCGTTCACTGGAGCGAGGCAGGGTATGTTGCGTGTAGGAGCGGCGTCAGCCACGAAGCTGAGGTTGCCTCAAAGCCATGCACCTGATGATGTCCCTGCTTCGCGGCTGACGCCGCTCCTACAAGAACAATCCGATGCCAGAGTCAGGCATCTGGTTAGGCGTGACTCAAAAGCTCCAGTGAATCGACTTGCTGTTCAAGCGGATAAAAAAAGGCGCAGCCTGATGGCTGCGCCCATGCGTATCACCGACGGGAGAGAGTTGCGTCGGCTAACGCCTTACTCACTTCACCTCGAACTGCTGCGGCATGCCGGCCGCCTTGCCATCAACGGTGACGTCAGCGGTGTACTTGCCAGCCGGCCACGGCGTTGCCTTGGTGAATTCGATGTTGGTGGTGCCGGTGTCGGTGGCGTTGAGCGTGGCGCTCTGCTCACCGGCCACCTGGCCATCCTGGTAGGTCAACTTGGCAGCCACCGGCACATTGCTGGCCGTGCCGCTGGTCTTGACCGAAACAATGATCTTGTCCTTGGCTGCCAGTACCGCGACCGGTGCCACCGACATATCCGCTGCTGCCGCATTACCGACAGTCACCGCGGTCACCGCAAGAACCGGCGCAGCGGGTGCCGACTCGACCATCGGAGCCGGGGCGGTCGCAGCGGGCGGCGGCGGAGCCGGCGCAGCTTCTTCCTTCTTCTTGCAACCAACCAGTGCCACGGCACCGACCACGGCGATCATCAGGGCACTGCTAAGCGACGTCTTCTTCATGAATTGCTCCGAATCTGGTTTGAAGGTGCGTACGTATTGGCGCAGGGATCAGCCTTGGCGCGCCGGAATCTTCAGCGTCTGCCCCGGGCGGATCTTGTCCGGGTCATCGAGGACATCACGATTGGCATCGAAGATCTTCTTCCATGCGTTGCCGTCGCCAAGCAGCTTCTTGGCGATCTTGGAGAGGCTGTCGCCACTCTGCACCGTGTACTGCTGCTCCCCGACGATCTCTTCGGTACTGGTCACGGTCGCCGTCACATCGGAGAAATCGGCTTTCTGCACCACCTGTTCGGTGCTGGTGACGGTACCGGTGACATCGGAAAAATCGGCTTTCTTATCAGTACTGCTCATCCAGGCGGCTCCTCCGTGACTGACGGGAAGCAACGATTGCACGACGCCTGTTAAGGTTTCATCGTGCCAACGTAAAAACCAGCGTACGCAGCTGAATGTTTATTGACGCAGATCCCGGATCGGGAGGCTGGCAGCCATGCCGGGGCTGGCCCGACGCGGATTGATGTCCAGGCCGCCACGGCGGGTATAGCGTGCCTCGACCTCCAGCATGCCGGGCTGGCAGTGCTGGCCAAGCTCCAGGAAGATCCGCTCCACGCACTGTTCATGGAACTCGGCATGGTCACGGTAGCTGACCAGATAACGCAGCAGCCCTTCGCGGTCGATGCGCGGGCCGTGGTAACGGATGCTGACGCTGGCCCAGTCTGGCTGACCGGTCACCGGGCAATTGGACTTGAGCAATGCCGAGACCAGGGTTTCATCCACCACGGTAGCGGCATCGGCCGACAGCACGCTGGCATCCGGTGGGCCATAGCTGTCGATGGCGACATCCAGATGATCGATGCTTTCGCCCGGCGCCCGCGCGACCGCTGGCAGGCCGAATTCGACCCGTACATCGGCACCGGCACAGGTCGACAGGTCAGTGACAATGCGCTCACGCACCGCCTCGGCCCGATTGAAGCGCGCGCCGTTGAGCGAGTTCAGGTACAGCTTGAGCGACTTGGATTCGATCAGGTTCGGCGAGGTCGCCGGCACGTACAAGGTGGCGGTTTCCACACAGGGCTTGCCACGCGCGTCCAGCCAGCCCAGCTCATAGATATGCCAGCGGTCCTCGCCGACGAACGGCAGTTCGCTGCCCAGGCCGATCTCGGCACGGGCGCCGGCGCGCGGGATCGGGAACAGCAGACTGGCGTCGTACTGGCGGGGGTAGTCGACCTCACGGCCGAGGCTGGAATCTTGGGGAGTGTTCATCGGCGCCATTGTAATTGCGCCAGCTTGAGCGCCGGATATACCGGCGCGCCGTTTCGATGAGGACAGGTGCAGCCTGCTGCTTCAGTTCAGCAACCGCTGCCACCAGGACTTGCCCGCCTTGGCCTGCGGTATCTCCTCGCTGACCAGCCGCATCACCTCCCGCTCCGGGTCCAGCGCTGACGGACCATAGACCACGCGGATGCGTTCATCTTCGGTCGCGCCAAGGGTGTCGCCATCACTGATGACCATGCCGTTCTCGATCAGGTAATCGACGATGCCGGTGAGCCGGCTGAACACGCCCTCGGCGCTGTCAGCGGTCTCGGGAATCTCGATGTCCATCAGGCCCAGCATGTCCATGCCACGGGTATGGCCGGTCATCACCCCATCCGGACGCGCGCCCACGTTGATTGCCACCCAGGCAATCGGCAGCGGTTCGGGCAGGGTGGCCTGGGTCAGCTCGCGGAACAGGCCCGGCAGCACGACATGATTGGCACTACCGAAGTAGACCGCCTGGATGCTGTTGGACACGGCGACGGCCGAGGCCAGTACACGGCTGAGCAATGCTGCCTGTGCGACCAGATTGGGTTCCTGGCCGTCGTCGCTGAAGCGCATCACCGTCACGATGGTGTGCGCGGCGTATTCCACCGGCGCCGGCGTCGCATCCGGCCACAGCCGGCTGTGTGCGCAGATCTGCGCGATGTCATCGCCGATCTGCAGCGGGATGGGCATCAACGCAATCAGGTAGTCGGCGTACTCCAGGCATTGCATTGGCGCATCGTCGCCATCGGCGTTCGTGTCCTCATCGCCAGCAGACGGGGCCTCGCCCAGCCGCAGCAGCGACTGGTCCAGGTCGGGCCAATCGTTGCGCATCTGCGCGAGCAGGGCGTCGGCGGTGAGCTGAGGGTCGAGCTGCGACTGCAGCAGCATGGCCAGGCTGGCACTCATGGGGCTACTTCTTCCTTGTAGGTAAGCCCCTGACACTACCCGGACTCAGCCCGCCTTGTCACCGTGCAGGTAATCCAGCGACACCTGCAACAGCGCGCGCAAACCCACGTCCAGCGCCTTTTCGTCGAGCAGGAATTTTGGTGAATGATTGCTCGGCGCGGTGGCCGGATCGATGCCGGCACCGGTGGAGCCGACGAAGAAGAACATCGACGGCACCTGCTGCGCGTACAGCGAGAAGTCCTCCGAGCCCATCTGCAGTGGCGGCTCATAGACATTGGCCTTGCCCACCACCGCCTGCAGACTGGGCAGCATGCGCGCGGTCAGTGCAGGATCGTTGACGGTGGCCGGATTGCCGTCCTTCTCGTAGATGTCGGTGACGGCGGTGGCACCGTGGGCGGCAGCGGTGTGTTCGGCGACATTGCGCAGATCGGCGAAGATCTGCTTGCGCATGTCCGGGTCAAAGGTGCGGATGGTGCCGACCATCTCCACCGAGTCGGGAATGATGTTGTAGCGGATGCCGCCCTTGATCGCGCCGAAGGTAAGCACAGCCGGCTGCTTGGACAGGTTGGCGCGACGGCTGACGATGGTCTGCGCGGTACCGATCAGGTCTGAGGCCGCAACAATCGGGTCAACCCCGTTCCACGGCGCCGAGCCATGCGTCTGGCGACCGTTGACGGTGATGCCGAAGCGGTCGGAGGCGGCCATCAGCGGACCACCGCGCACGGCGATCTGGCCCGCCTGCACACTGGAGAACACGTGCAGGCCAAACACCGCCTCCGGCTTGAAGTCCTTGAACAGGCCTTCCTTCAGCATCAGGTCGGCACCGCCCTGCTCCGGCGGTGGTGCGCCTTCCTCGGCGGGCTGGAAGATCAGCATCACTTCCCCGGGCAGCTTGTCGCGCATCGCGACCAAAGCGTCGGCCACGCCCAGCAGGGTTGCGGTGTGTGCATCGTGACCACAGGCATGCATCACCCCAACCTGCTCGCCGCGGTATTCGGCGGTGGCCTTGGAGGCAAACGGCAGGCCGGTCTGCTCGGTGACCGGCAAGGCGTCCATGTCCGCGCGCAGGGCGATCTTCGGGCCGGGCAGGCCGCCCTTGATGATGGCGACCACGCCGTGCACGGCCACGCCGGTCTTCGGGTTCAGGCCCATCGCACGCAGGCGCTCGGCGACCTTGGCGGCGGTACGTTCTTCGCGATTGGAGAGTTCCGGATGGGCATGGAAGTCGCGACGCCAGTCCACCACCTGCTGCTGCAGGCGACTGGCGGCTGCCGCCACCTCCGGACGCTGTGCGGCATCCTGGGCCTGCGCCAGCGGCGCCAGTGCGCAAAGCAAGGCAGACAGCAACACGGTCTTGCGGGCCATCGGCAACTCTCCTTCCAATCGGGGACAGGGTGAATGTAAGCCCATCATGGGCCAAGCGGCCGCCGCCAGGGAACCGGCACGCTGTAGGCAATCCACGGTAGTGCCGAGCCATGCTCGGCAAGGGCGTTCCCCGCAGCCATTGGCTTGTAGGAGCGGCGTCAGCCGCGAAGCTGATGGTTCGCCAGATCACAGACCAATGGGTGACTCCCAATGTTTCGGCTTCGCGGCTGACGCCGCTCCCCCAGCATTCCTGCAGGTTGATGCGACGCTGGGAAGGCCCCAGCCGAGCATGGCTCGGCACTACAACATCAGGTCAACCGATGCCGCGATGGAACGTTCATCACCTGCACGGGTCTGTATGCGTGGCCCATCGGTCATGCCTCCCAGACCACAGGCGCGGCGGTATCCTCTGCGCCTTGATCGTTCTCCCCCTATCGGTTCCTCAGGAGTTTTCGCATGTCGCGTTTCTGGAAGATCGTACTGCTGGTCATTGCAGTACTGCTGGTGGCCGGTATCGGCTATCGGGTGATGGGGGGCGGCAAGCAGAAGGCCGGTGCTGCGCAGTCTGGCATGAGCCAGGGAGGCAGGGACCAGCAGGACAAGGATCCCGTGCCGGTCACCGCCGTCAGCGCGGAGAAGAAGGACGTGCCGGTCTACCTGACCGCACAGGGCACGGTGACCGCATTCAACACCGTCACGGTCAGCCCGCAGGTCGGCGGCCAGCTGCTCAGCGTCAACTTCCGCGAAGGCCAGGCGGTCAAGAAGGGTGACCTGCTGGCACAGATCGACCCGCGCACCTTCCAGGCCCAGTATGACCAGGCCGTCGCCAGCAAGCGCCAGAACGAAGCCCTGCTGGCCACCGCGCAGTCCAACTACGCACGCTCCAACTCGCCGGAATACCGCCAGTTCGTGGCGCAGACCGACCTGACCACGCTGCGCAACCAGGTCGCCCAGTACCAGGCCGCCGTTGCCGCCTCGCAGGCATCGGCCGCGCAGGCCAAGGTGCAGCTGGACTACACCCGCATCACCTCGCCGATCAACGGCATCGCCGGCATCCGCGCGGTCGACCCGGGCAATGTGGTCAGCGCCGGCAGCCAGATCGTCACCGTGACCCAGCTGCAGCCGGCCTATGTGCTGTTCAACCTGCCCGAGCAGCAGCTCGACGCAGTGCGCAGCGCACAGGCCGCAGGCCCGTTGCAGACCGCCACCCTGGACCGCGAAGGCGGCAGCGTGGTCAATGCCGACGGCGTGCTGCAGGTGGTGGACAACCAGATCAGCAGCAGCAGCGGCACCTTCCGTCTGCGCGCCCAGTTCCCCAATGCCAACGATGCGCTGTGGCCAGGCCAGTTCGTCAACGTGCAGATGAAGCTCAATGTGCTGCCGGGCGCGATCGTGGTACCGGCCGAAGCAGTGCAGCGCAGCAGCACCAGCGATTTCGTCTACCTGATCAAGCCCGACAACACCGTCACCCTGCGTAATGTCGTGCAGGGCGGCCAGGTCGACGACAGCCACGTGGTGATCAGCAGCGGCCTGCAGGCGGGCGACAAGGTCGTCACCGAAGGCCAGTTCCGCTTGAAGGAAGGCAGCAAGGTCAATGCGCTGGCGCCGGGCCAGGCACCGCCGGCACCGACTGAAGAACAGCTCAAGGCGGCCAGCCAGAAGGGCAACCGTGGTGGACGGGGTGGCCCGCCGCGCTGAGGCGCTGGCCGGCACCCGCCTCCCCTCCCCCGCACCAGGAACCGACCGTGGGCTTTTCGACTATCTTCATCCGGCGCCCGATCGCCACCTCCCTGTTGATGATCGGGCTGATGCTGCTGGGCATCCTCGGTTACCAACGCCTGCCGGTTGCGGCCCTGCCCGAGATCGAAGCGCCCAGTCTGGTGGTGACCACCCAGTACCCGGGTGCCAGCGCGCAGACCATGGCCTCGCTGGTGACCACGCCGCTGGAGCGGCAGCTGGGGCAAATTTCCGGGCTGGACATGATGACCTCCGATTCGTCGGCAGGCCTGTCCAGCATCGTGCTGCAGTTCTCGATGGAACGCGATCTGGATACCGCCGCGCAGGACGTGCAGGCGGCCATCCGCCAGGCCACCCTGCCCAGCTCGCTGCCCTACCAGCCGGTCTACAACCGGGTGAATCCGGCCGATGCGCCGATCCTGACCCTGAAACTGGCCTCGGACACGCGCCCGCTGCGTGAGGTCAACGACCTAGCCGACTCGATCCTCGCCCAACGCCTGTCGCAGACCGATGGTGTCGGCCTGGTCTCCATCGCCGGCAATGTGCGCCCGGCGGTGCGCATCCAGGTCAACCCGGCGCAGCTGGCCAACATGGGCATGACCCTGGAAGACCTGCGCAGTGCGCTGACCCAGGCCAACGTCAACGCGCCCAAGGGCTCGCTCAACGGCAAGACGCAGAGCTATACGCTGTCCACCAATGACCAGCTCAGCGACGCGGCCGACTACAACGACATCATCATCCGCTACCAGAACGGTGCGCCGGTGCGTCTGCGTGACGTCGCTAAAGTGGTCGACGGGGTGGAGAACGACCAGCTCGCCGCCTGGGCCGATGGCAAGCCGGCCGTGCTGCTGGAAGTGCGCCGCCAGCCCGGCGCCAACATCGTCAAGACGGTGGAGAACATCCGCCAGATCCTGCCCAACCTGCAGGGCATGCTGCCGGCCGACGTAAAGCTCGATGTGTTCTCCGACCGCACCGTCACCATCCGCGCCTCGGTGCACGACGTGCAGTTCACCCTGGTCCTCACCATCTGCTTGGTGGTGGCGGTGATCTTCGTGTTCCTGCGCCGGCTGTGGGCGACGGTGATCCCCTCGGTGGCGGTCCCGCTGTCGCTGCTTGGCACGTTCGGGGTGATGGCCTTCGCCGGCATGTCGCTGGACAACCTGTCGCTGATGGCGCTGACCGTGGCCACCGGCTTCGTGGTCGACGATGCGATCGTGATGATCGAGAACATCGTGCGCTATATCGAACAGGGCAAGGACGGCCAGGAAGCGGCGGAAGTCGGCTCCCGCGAAATCGGCTTCACCGTGCTGTCGTTGACGGTGTCCTTGATCGCGGTATTCCTGCCGCTGATCCTGATGCCGGGCGTTACCGGTCGCCTGTTCCATGAGTTCGCCTGGGTGTTGTCGATTGCGGTGGCGATCTCGATGGTGATCTCGCTGACGCTGACGCCGATGATGTGCGCCTACCTGCTGAAGCCGGACGCACTGCCCGAGGGTGACGACGCCCACGAGCGGGCCGCAGCGGAAGGCAAGGTCACCGCCTGGTCGCGACTGGTTGGCGTCTACGAACGCAGCTTGGACTGGGTGCTGCACCACCAGCCGCTGACCCTGGGCATCGCCTTGGCCTCGGTCGCGCTGACCGTGCTTCTGTACATGGTGATCCCCAAAGGCCTGCTGCCCGACCAGGACACCGGCATGATCACCGGCGTGGTCATCGCCGACCAGAACGTCGCCTTCGAGCAGATGCAGCAGCGCACCCAGGCGGTCGCCTCCGCGCTGCAGGACGATGAAGCGGTTACCGGTGTCGCCGCCTACATCGGCGCCGGCAGCATGAACCCCACCCTCAACCAGGGCCAGCTGAGCATCGTGCTCAAGGACCGTGGTGATCGTGATGGGCTGGATGTGATCCTGCCGCGCCTGCAGGCCGCCGCCGCGCATATCCCCGGCGTCGCGCTGTACCTGAAGCCGGTGCAGGACGTGACCCTGGATACGCGCGTGGCCGCCACTGCCTACCAGTTCTCGCTGTCGGACATGGACAGCACCGAACTGGCCAAGCAGACCGAGCGTGTCACCGACGCCTTGCGCCGGTTGCCGGAACTGGCCGATGTCGACGACAACCTGGCCAACCACGGCCGTGCGCTGCATGTGGAAGTGGACCGCGACAAGGCCAGCCGCTACGGCGTGCCGATGCAGACCATCGACGACACGCTGTATGACGCCTACGGCCAGCGCCAGATCTCGACCATCTTCACCCAGCTCAACCAGTACCGCGTGGTGCTGGAAGTGGCACCGGAGTTCCGCACCAGCGACGCACTGATGAACCAGCTGGCGATCGGCAGCAATGGCAGCGGCACGCTCAGCGGCAGCAATGCCACTACCCTGGGCCAGGTGACGTCGAGCAACTCGTCCACCGCCACCGGCATCGGCAGTGCCAATACCGGCATCGCACTCGGCGCAGGCGGCAGCATCCCGCTGTCGGCGATTGCCAGCGCCAAGCCCGGCACCGCGCCGCTGATCGTCAGCCACCAGCAGCAGCTGCCATCGGCGACGATCTCGTTCAACCTGGCGCCGGGTTATTCCTTGTCCGAAGGCGTGGATGCGATCAACAAGGCAGTGGCCGAGCTGGAACTTCCACCGCAGATGCAGGCGCAGTTCGTCGGCACCGCCGCCGAGTTCTCCAGCAGCCAGACCGACGTGATCCTGTTGCTGCTGGCCGCCATCGCGGTGATCTACATCGTGCTCGGTGTGCTGTACGAAAGCTGGATCCATCCGCTGACCATCATCTCGACCCTGCCGCCGGCCGGCGTCGGTGCACTGCTGGCCTTGTACCTGTGCGGCATGAGCCTGTCGGTGGACGGCATCGTCGGCATCGTGCTGCTGATCGGCATCGTCAAGAAGAACGCGATCATGATGATCGACTTCGCGCTGGACGCGCAGCGCTCCGGCGCCAATGCCTATGACGCGATCCGTCGCGCCTGCCTGCTGCGTTTCCGCCCGATCATGATGACCACCGCCGCGGCCATGCTCGGCGCCCTGCCGCTGGCGCTGGGCACCGGTATCGGTTCGGAGCTGCGGCGTCCGCTCGGTGTGGCCATCGTCGGCGGCCTGCTGCTGTCGCAGCTGGTCACGCTGTACACCACGCCGGTGATCTACCTGTACTTCGAGCGTCTGTCCGAATGGGCAGCCAAGCGCCGCGAGCAACGCGCCGCCGCACGCCTGCAGACGGCACGGTAAGCGCGGATGAACATCTCCGCGCCTTTCATCTCGCGCCCGATCGGCATCACCCTGCTGGCGATCGGCCTGTTCTTCGCCGGTCTGGTCTGCTACCTGCGGCTTGGCGTTGCCGCCCTGCCCAACCTCGCCATCCCGGTGATCTTCGTACAGGCCTCCAATACCGGTGCCGATGCCAACACCATGGCGGCCACGGTCACCGCGCCATTGGAACGCCACCTCGGCCAGGTGCCGGGCATCGACACCATGCGCTCCAGCAGCAGCGATGGCCGCAGCATGGTGTTCCTGATGTTCAACACCAGCCGCGACATCGATTCGGCCGCACAGGATGTGCAGGCTGCGATCAACGCGGCCATGGCTGACCTGCCGGCCGGCATCAATACGCCCACCTACCAGAAAGCCAATCCCAACGACGATCCAGTGATCGCGCTGGCGTTGACCTCGGACACGCAGTCGGTAGCCGAGCTGTACAACACCGCCGACTCACTGCTGGCGCAGCGCCTGCGCCAGCTGCCCGGCGTCTCGCAGGTGGATATCGCCGGTGCTTCCACGCCAGCAGTGCGCGTCGACCTCAACCTGCGTGCGATGACCGCACTGGGCCTGAGCCCGGATGATCTGCGCAACGCGATGCGTGCGGCCAACGTCGCCTCGCCGCTGGGCTTCCTCAGCGACGGCAGCAGTCAGACGGCGATCATCCTCAACGACCAGATCCGCAAGGCTTCGGATTTCGCCAACGTCGCCATCTCCACCCACGATGGCGCGGTGGTGCGCTTGAAGGATGTGGCCACGGTCTACGACGGCCAGCAGGACGCATATCAAGCCGCGTGGTTCAACGGCAAGCGTGGGGTGCTGATGTATGTCTACCTGCGCAGCGGCGACAACCTGGTCGCTACCGTCGACCGGGTAAAGGCAGCCATTCCCTCGCTCACCGGCTATCTGGATGCCGGCAGCACGCTGACCCCGTACTTCGACCGCACCCCGACCATCCGCGCCTCGCTGGCCGAAGTGCAGATCACCTTGATGATCAGCCTGCTGATGGTGATCCTGACCATGGCGTTGTTCCTGCGCCGGCTGGCGCCGACGCTGATTGCTGCCGTAACCGTCCCGCTGTCGTTGGCCGGTGCCGCGCTGGTGATGTACGCCCTGGACTTCACCCTCAACAACCTCACCCTGTTGGCGCTGGTGATTGCCATCGGCTTCGTCGTCGACGATGCCATCGTGGTGATCGAGAACGTCATGCGCCATCTCGACGAGGGCATGCCGCGGCGTGAAGCGGCGATGGCGGGCGCACGCGAGATCGGCTTCACCATCGTCTCGATCACCGCCTCGCTGATCGCGGTGTTCCTGCCGATCATCTTCGCCCAGGGCATGATCGGTGCGTTCTTCCGCGAGTTCACCCTGACCCTGGTTGCGGCCATCCTGGTCTCGGCAGTGGTCTCGCTCACCCTGACCCCGGCGCTATGCGCACGCTTCCTGCATCCGCATGCCGAAGGCGCACGCGATACCCGCACCAACCGCATGCTGGACCGCGTGCATGAAGGCATGCTCAAGGTCTACACGGTCGCACTGGATTTCTCGCTGCGCCACGCCCTGCTGCTGTCACTGACGCCATTGCTGCTGATCGTGGCCACGTTCTACCTGGCCGGCTCGGTCAGCAAGGGCCAGTTCCCCGAGCAGGACACCGGCCTGATCTGGGGCCGCGCCAGCTCCAGCGCCACCGTCTCGTTCCAGGAAATGGCCGAACGTCAGCGCCGGCTCAGCGATACCTTCCTGGCTGACCCGGCGGTGAAGATGGTTGGCTCGCGACTGGGCTCCAGCCGCCAGGGCAGCAGCGCACAGTTCAACATCGAGCTGCATACCGAGAAAGAAGGCCGCAAGGAACCCACCAATGTGGTGGTCAGCCGGCTCAGCGCCAAGGCCGCGCAGTTCCCGGATCTGGATGTGCGCCTGCGTGCGATCCAGGACCTTCCTTCCGACGGCGGCGGTGGCGGTTCGCAGGGCGCACAGAACCGCGTGACCCTGCAGGGCAATGACGCCGAGCAACTTGCCGAATGGCTGCCCAAGCTGGTCACCGCGTTGAAGCAGCATCCGCAGCTGCGTGATGTCGGCTCGGACGTGGACAAGGGCGGCTTGATGCAGAAGATCGTCATCGACCGCGAGAAGGCCTCGCGCCTTGGCGTGACCATTGGCGCCATCGACGGCGCGCTGTACGGCGCTTTCGGCCAACGCCAGATCTCCACCATCTATGCCGACCTCAACCAATATGGCGTGGTCGTCAATGCACTGCCCAGCCAGACCGGCAGTCCGGCTGCGATTGAAGACCTGTACGTGCCGTCCAAGAGCGGGCAGATGATTCCGCTGACCGCACTGGCCCATCAGGAAGCCGGTTTGGCACCGTCGCAGGTCACCCACCAGAACCAGTACACGGTGATGGACCTGAGCTACAACCTTGCACCGGGCGTAAGCAGCGGCGAGGGCGATGCCATCGTCAAATCGGTGATCGAAGGCCTGCGCATGCCCGGCGACATCCGCCAGGCTGCGCCCGGCGGCTTCCGCCAGGCGATGGACCCGGTGGCGATGCTGATGCTGATCATCGCCGCCATCGCCACGGTCTACATCGTGCTCGGCATGCTCTACGAGAACCTGGTGCATCCGGTGACCATCCTGTCCACGCTGCCAGCGGCGGGCATGGGTGCGCTGCTGGCCCTGTGGATCACCAATACCGACCTGTCGATCATCTCGATGATCGCGCTGGTGTTGCTGATCGGCATCGTCAAGAAGAACGCGATCATGATGATCGACTTCGCCCTGGTCGCGCAGCGCGTGCACGGCAAGTCGCCGGCCGAAGCAGTGCGCGAAGCCAGCATCGTGCGTTTCCGTCCGATCATGATGACCACGATGGTCGCCATTCTTGCGGCACTACCGCTGGCGATTGGCCTGGGTGAAGGCTCCGAACTGCGCCGCCCGCTGGGCATCGCGATGATCGGCGGCCTGCTGATCTCGCAGAGCCTGACCCTGCTCAGCACGCCGGCGCTGTATGTGATTTTCTCCTGCCTACAGCAGCATTGGCGCAACTGGCGCACACGCAGCAGGGAGCGCAAGCGCCTACGCAAGCCGGCACGCGCGTGATTCACCCCTCCCTTGCGCGCGGCGCAGGGGGTGAAGAAGGTCTGCTTGCGCGGCACTGCCGCGCGACCTGATGAATGACCGAAGGCTACGCCTTCGGGCCGGACGGGCTGGGGAGGGAGGCTCTGGCTTCTGGCTCTGGCTCTTGCTCCGGCTCCGGCTGTCGCCTTAGCCCTTCTCCCGCCTGCGGGAGAAGGGTTGGGATGAGGGGAGCTTTGGCTTTGGCTTGGCTTTGGCTTGGCTTTGGCTTTGGCTTTGGCTTTGGCTTGGGTTTGGCTTCGCATTGCCTTCGCATTGGAAATAGCATAGCAATGGCAAGCCAAAGCC